>JAEWNU010000322.1 GCA_023456995.1 Bacillota bacterium | reverse complement strand
CTTATCAGGCTAAAATCACCGAGATCGGCACCATGATCGACGCCAGCAGTGGCCTCTTCCCCATTAAGGCCCGTCTACTGACCGAAGCCAATCTGCTTTCAGGTATTTCGGTGAAGCTCACCGCAATGACAGCCAAATCACAAAACAGCATTATCATCCCGCAGTCGGCTGTCTATTATGACAACGGCTCCGCCTACGTTTATACCGTGTCTGATAATGTTGCAGTCAAAACCCCTGTTGAAATCGGTATTATTTCTGGTGACAACGCAGAGGTTCTCTCCGGGCTTGACGATACCACGCTGGTCATCACCACCTGGAATCCAAATCTGGCTGACGGCGTAACTGTAGAAGTCAGCGAGGAGGTTTAACAGGTGACCGGTTTAACAAAAGCAGCTTTAAAGCGTCCAGTTTCGGTCTGCATCCTCGTGCTGGCACTACTCATTTTTGGTTCTAGTACCATTTTCTCCACCCCTTTGGAGCTGATGCCCGACATTGAGATGCCCATGCTGATCGTGTATACACCCTACCCTGGGGCATCTCCTCAAGATGTTGAAAAGCAGGTCACATCCTACATAGAAGACGCCTCCTCCACCTTAAGCGGCGTCAAGAACATCGAGTCGATGTCGATGGAAAATGCTTCGGCTGTTTTTTTGGAGCTGGAATACGGCACAAATATGGATGAAGCGCATTCCGACCTAAAAAACAATATCGATATGTACCGCAACCAGCTGCCTGAGGACGCGCAGGACCCCATTGTATTTGAGATGAACATGGATATGATGCCGGTCGTCACCCTTTCAGCTGTTGCCACCGGCGACGTAGACCTCAAATACTACATCGAAGAAGAAATTAAGCCTGAGATTGAAAAGCTGGGCGGTGTTGCCTCGGTGGACATTTCGGGCGGTTCAGCAGACTATATTAAAATTGAACTCAAGCGCGAAAAGATGGCGCAATATGGCCTAACGATGAGCAGTCTTTCAAGCATCGTAGGTATGGCGGACTTTTCTCTGCCCGCTGGCAGCATTGAGCAAAGCAATCTTGACCTGACGCTGCGCGGCGGCGTCAGTTACAACACTGCTGAGCAGCTGCGCCATCTGCCCATTACGCTGAGGAGCGGCGACACCATCCACCTGTCAGATGTCGCAAATGTTTACCAGGCTAAGCAAAAGCAGGATTCTTTAAGCTATTATAACGGCCTTGAAAACGTTACATTAAGCATTTCAAAACGCCAAAGCGCTTCGACCGTTTCCATGGCCAATTCGGTCAAGAAGGTCGTTAATGAAATCAACAGTTCAAACAAGGGCATTAAGCTTGAAGTCATTGATGACGCCAGCGAGCGCATTCTTTCCGCTATTATCGCCGTTGTTGAAACCCTGCTGCTCGGCGTTGTGCTCGCCATGTTCGTGCTATTTATCTTTTTGGGTGACTGGCGTGCCTCGGTCATCGTTGGTTCCTCCATTCCGCTTTCTTTGTTGGTGACGATGCTGGCCATGAGCGCCATGGGCTTCTCGTTTAACATGCTATCGTTAGGCGGTTTGGTTATTGGCGTTGGTATGATGGTGGATAACTCCATCGTTGTAATCGAGAGCTGCTTCAGAATCAAGTGCGGAACCGAATCTTACCACTCAGCCGCGTTGGAGGGCACAAAAGTGGTGGCAAGTTCGATTATCGCCTCCACCGCCACCACCGTAGTCGTATTTTTACCCATCGCATTTGTTAAGGGCCTTTCGGGTCAGTTGTTCGGTCAGCTGTGCTTCACCATTGTGTTCTCGCTGATCGCATCACTTATCGCGGCGCTTACCATTGTTCCACTGGTGTTCTACCGTCTTAAACCTGTCGAGAAGGATAGCAACTTCATGATGCGGTTTATGGATAAAATCTCCGCTTCTTACGCCGTGTTTTTGCCCAAAACCTTCCGCCACAAAAAAGCGGTGGTGCTGGTTGCCATTGTGCTTTTAGTTGCCTCAGTTGCATTGGTGCCCTTTATCGGAATGGAACTGCTGCCTGAAACCGACGACGGCATTATCACAATTGGGCTCAATGTGCGCCCGGGCACAAACCTTGACCGAGTCGGCGAGTTACTTGCCCCGCTCGAAGAAATGGTTACAAGCCACCCGGATGTCGACCACTACTCAATGGTTTCCGGCACTACGGGTATGTCAACGTTGATGGGAAATACTGCTGACGCTTCTATCACTGCATATCTGAAAAAGGGTCACAAAATTCAAACTAAAGATCTGGTTGATCAGTGGCGTAAAGAGATCGGAAACCCGGTTGACTGCGATATCAGCGTCTCTTCTTCGAGCCAGACAGCTCAGATGACCGGCGGCACCGATATTTCGCTATTTGTCCAATCAACTGATTATGACAGCCTACAAGAAGGTGCCCTTCAACTTGAGGCCATGATGCGGCAGAATCCGCACATTTTGCGCGTTAGCTCCACTGTCGGTACTGGTAACCCTCAGGCCGAGATTAAAATCGATCCAGTCAAAGCCAGCGCGCGTGGTCTTGTGCCCAAGCAGGTTATGGGTGAAATTTACACCATCATGCAGGGCAGCAAAGCCTGCGAAATCATGAACAACGGCCGTGAATATGAGGTACGAGTAGAATACCCCGAAGACAGCTTTGAAACGGTGAACGACCTTGTTTCGCTCACATTGCAAAATGCTGCCGGCATGCCTGTGCCGCTGTTGGATATTGCATCGATTGAATACTCGAACAGCCCATTAAGTATTTCGCGTCAGAACGGTCGTTATATCATCACCGTTAAAGGCCAACCGGCTTCGGACGCACCTAAGACTCTTTCAAAGACGCTTAAAGCTCAGGCAGAAGGATTAGCCTTCCCGAACGGGGTTGAGTTAACTGAAACCACTGACTCTGAACGCATGATGGAAGAATTCACCGTGCTGATTCAGGCGATTGTTACGGCGGTTTTACTGGTGTTCATGGTAATGGCCATGCAGTTTGAGTCCCCCCTGTTCTCCATTGTGGTTATGATTTCGGTTCCGTTCGCGCTCATTGGATCATTCTTAAGTCTGTATGTGTTCCAAAGCACCATCAGTATGCCATCACTGCTCGGCTTTTTGATGTTGTCCGGTATCGTGGTTAACAATGGCATTCTGTTTATCGACACTGCCAACAATATGCGCCAAGAGCGTGGGCTTTCTGCTGAAGACGCTTTGCTCACCTCCGGAATGTTGCGTATGCGCCCGATCTTCATGACCACGCTGACCACAGTGCTAGGTATGTTGCCCATGGCAATTGGTATCGGCGGAAATGCAGCGCTGATGCGCGGCCTTGCGTTGGTCATCATCGGTGGCATGATCACTTCAACCGCACTTACACTGCTGCTAATACCGACCTTTTACCTGATGTTTGACAAGCAGGAAAGGCTGCACAAAAAACAGCTTAAAAAGGAAAAGAAAGAGGCAAAAAAAGCAGCGAAGAAAGCAGCGAAGGATGCTGGATTAAACTAAAGTAAATCTCTTAGTTGCATATCAAAAACACCCCGTAGAGTCGGCGCTATTCGCGCCCAGCACTACGGGGTGTTTTTAGTTTGCTAAGGCCTCTCGCAAAGATGCAACCGCCTCGGCTGCGTTTTGTATGGATTCACACCATCTTGTCCGAATCGTCTCCCGCCTTTAGCGACTTGATGGCATGGCTCATATGTATAGCCATTGCGTTACGTGCCATGGCCGCATCTCGACACGAAAGCGCTTCCATAATCAGCGCATGATCCTGTAAAGTGCTTTTGGCAAACAGTTCATCAGTCCCCATTCGGACAAGGGTATCGCTCACCGCACGGTAGATCATCGGCACGAGGTGTACCATAAATTCGTTGTGTGATGCCGCGGCAATCGCTTGGTGAAACTGCTCATCTGCGGGGGTTCTGCCCGCCCGCTCGTTAATGCATTCAACAACTTGTTGCCCCAAAGCAAGGATCGTCTCAATCTCTTCATCTCCGGCACGCTCACAGGCCATTGCCACCGCCTCGGTCTCTACAACACGCCGCAGTTCAAATAAATCCATCAGCTTCATACGCAGCTTACCCAAATCGCCAAACTGAATATCACGATAATGTTTAACCTCTTTTGACACAAAGGTCCCCCGCCCGTGCGATACTTCGAGTACCCCCTGCGTGACCAATGCACGGATAGCCTCGCGCAGCGTGGCGCGGCTGACGCCAAACTCACTGGAAAGGTCATTTTCATTAGGCAGCTTATCGCCTGGCGCATACTTTTTCAATGTGACGATCTGCTCATAGATTGCGTCGGAAATTCTTTCAGAAAGGCTCGTTTTAACTCGCATAAACCTAAGTCCCCATTTCATCAACTGTCAAGCAACTATAAATTTTCATATTTAAAACTTGTCTAAATTTTATACCTCATTCATAAGATTGTCAAGGAACTATATATAACATGATAACTAATTATTAAGGATTCAGTTTAAGCATTATAGCAATTTTGCTAAAACTCATTGACATTGAATCTTAAAAGGATTACTCTGACATCAGACAACCACATCGTGGAAAATGAGGTGCGTTATGCTGTCGCCAACAAAAAATATTACGGTTATAGTAGGACATTATGGCAGCGGAAAAACAGAATTTGCAGTGAATTTTGCCTTTATGTTGGCGGATTCAGGCAAACGCGTTTCACTGGTCGATCTCGATATCGTCAACCCCTATTTCTGTTCGCGTGAACGAGAAGTCCAGCTTTCCCAGAGCGGCATTGAGCTGATTGCACAATCGTCCGCCTGCCGCAGTGCCGACGTTCCCGCACTGCCACCGGAAGTCGCCCGCATGTTTTCTGACAGTGTGGGCAGCTATATTGTAGATGTTGGCGGCGACGACGTAGGCGCACGGGTGCTTTCACGTTATCAGCCTCAGTTTGAGAAGAGTGTCTATGACCTTTGGTTGGTGGTTAATGCCAATCGCCCGCAAACCGGAACCCCGGAGCAGGCTTTGGCGTATCTGCACCGGATAGAGCAGGCCAGTCGTCTGAAAGTAAGCGGCATTGTCAACAACACCCATCTCTGCGGCCAGACCACGCTGGATGAGGTGCGCCGTGGCAATGTGCTGGCAACACGGCTTTGTCAGATGACCGGCCTGCCGCTGGTCTGCAATGTGGTTCCCAGAGCTGCACTGAAAAGAGACAGTAATACCGCTGGAATAGAGGGTGCGCTCTTCCCTATAGATATCTGGATGAAAAAGCCCTGGGAAGCATAAGAAGGGTCTGTGGCACAGAACGGTTCTGTGCTTTGAGTTTATGAATGGGAGGAACAGATGATATGGCTGCAAAAATCACCTTCGCACAGGAGCGTTGCAAGGGTTGCGAGCTGTGCACCGCCGTTTGTCCGCGTCACATCGTCGTTATCGACAATACCGTGACCAATCGGAAGGGGTATCATCCCGCCACCGTGACCGATCTCTCGCTGTGCATCGCCTGCGCGAGCTGTGCGAAAATCTGCCCGGATTCCATCATCACCGTCGAAAAAATCTGATTGGGGGAAGAAATTATGGCAATGGAGCTTTGGAAAGGCAACGAGGCCATCGCAGAAGCTGCGGTACGCGCCGGCTGCCGCTATTTTTTCGGGTATCCCATCACGCCGCAGAATGAGATTCCTGAGTATATGTCGATGCGGCTGCCGCAGGTTGGCGGATGTTTTCTACAAAGCGAGTCGGAGCTGGCCGCCATAAACATGGTGTATGGCGCTGCGGGTGCGGGTGCGCGCGTCATGACCTCATCCTCGTCGCCCGGCATCAGCTTAAAGCAGGAGGGCATTACATACATGGTGGGGGCTGAGCTGCCCGCTGTCATCGTAAACGTCATGCGTGGCGGCCCGGGTTTGGGCACCATTCAGCCAGCACAGGGCGATTATTTTCAGGCTACTCGCGGCGGCGGTAACGGCGACTATCGCACGCTGGTATTAGCGCCCAACACCATTCAAGAGGCGGTGGATCTCACACAGGATGCCTTTGAGCTGGCCGACTACTATCGTAACCCTGTCATGGTGCTGGCTGACGGCATGATCGGCCAGATGATGGAACCAATTGAGTGGCGTATTCAAGCCGAGAAAACGCCGATCCAAAAAGGCTGGGCGACGACCGGCACAAGGGGCAGACGTGAGCATAATATTGTTAACTCGCTTTTCATAGACCCGGCTTTGTGCGAACAGCACAACCGGCGTCTGGATGAGAAGTTTCAGGAGATCAGTAAAAATGAACTGCGCTACGAAGAGGTAGAGACTCAAGATGCCGAGGTGCTGCTTGTGGCTTACGGTACGCCGTCACGTATCGCGATGAGCGCCGTCGATCTGCTCGCACAGGAAGGCATCAAAGCGGGGCTGTTTCGCCCCATCACCCTCTGGCCATTCCCAGAGTTGCAGCTCCGCGCGGCAATTGAGCGTCCGTCCGTCAAGGCCGTTCTCTGCATTGAAATGAGCATGGGTCAGATGCTTGAGGATGTCCGCTATGCGGCGCTCGGGAAAAAGCCTGTTGCATTTTGCGGCCGGTCAGGCGGGATTATCCCAACACAGCATGAAATTGCAGCCGCTGCTAAAGCAGCACTGGGGAGGTGAGCAGCATGGCAATTATTTATGAAAAATCTAAAGCGTTAACTGATAAAGAACTGCACTACTGCCCGGGATGTTCTCACGGAATCGTACATAAGCTGGTAGCCGAAGTACTGGAGGAATTGAGTTTAACCGATAAGGCAGTGGGCGTCAGCCCGGTTGGCTGCTCGGTTTTCGCCTATGACTATTTCGCCTGCGACATGCAGGAGGCTTCACACGGGCGCGCCCCGGCGGTTGCCACCGGCATCAAGCGTGTACTGCCTGAGGCAGCCGTCTTCACCTATCAGGGTGACGGTGACCTCGCCTCCATCGGTATGGCCGAGATCGTTCACGCGGCAGCACGTGGCGAAAAGTTCACCACTATTTTTATCAATAACGCCATTTACGGCATGACAGGCGGTCAGATGGCGCCCACAACCCTAATCGGGCAAAAAGCGACCACCGCTCCTTTGGGCCGCGACAAGGCGCACTGCGGCTCTCCGATTCGCATGAGCGAAATGCTTGGCACGCTCGATGGCGCGGCCTATGTCGCACGCGTGGCGGTTGATACCATCCCCAACCTGAACAAAGCAAAAAAAGCGATTAAAGCCGCTTTTGAGTTGCAAATGCAAAACGCCGGTTTCACCTTTGTTGAGGTGCTTGCTGCCTGTCCGACAAACTGGGGGAAAACTCCGCTGGAAGCCGTTAAATGGCTGCAGGAGAATATGATTCCTATCTATCCGCTCGGCGTGGTTAAGGACATCCGGGAGGTGGCTGTGGTATGACCAGAGAAATTATTATCGCTGGATTTGGCGGTCAGGGCGTTATGGCCATCGGCAAAACCTTGACAGAAGCAGGTCTTGCTGAAAATCTGCATGTATCATGGCTGCCTTCCTACGGACCCGAAATGCGCGGCGGCACAGCCAACTGCTGCGTCGTACTTTCTGATAAGCCGGTGGGTTCACCGGTTGTTATCAACCCAACCGAGCTTATTGCGATGAGCAAGCCTTCGCTGTTAAAGTTCGAATCTGCGGTACAGCCTAATGGCATTATTCTGATTAACAGCTCTATTGTCGATATTAAACCCACCCGCTCCGACGTCAAGACCTATTATGTCCCATGTGTAGAGATCGCCTCTGACCTTGGTAACGCCAAGGTGTCGAATATGGCGATGTTAGGTGCCTACCTCGAGGCGACAAAAGCGTTAAAGGTTGAGACCGTCTATGAAATGCTCCGGCACGTCTTCCATGGGCCTAAGGAAAAGTTGATCGACATCAACGTTAAAGCCATGTCCGCAGGCGCAGCCTGCATCAAGTAGTATACCCTCCTTAAACATCCGGAAAAAGCGGCCAAAAGGCCGCTTTTTCCGTGCAAAAACAACGGCGCTATGATAGAATAGCTTTAAATGGTAAATTATGTGCTCACTGCCCCTACTTAGCGCACAGTGAATAACTAAAATGACAGAGATGTTAACACGAAATGTTTAAGGAAGCTTATGATGAAAAAAAACGCAACTGCCATCATACTGGGCTTATTGGTACTATTAAACCTTATTTTATTGTATTACACAATGGCCCTGGAAAAAAATATTCAAAACTTACACGCTTACATGTCAAGTCAATTCAACCAATTGCAAAGCGACATTAACAACATCGGCTACAATGTTTCCAGCTCGCTTGAAACGCAAGCCAGCATATTTGACAGTGCGACCTGGTCGTTTGGAAAACTCAACTCAGAAAACATGACCATTCCACTGGTTGTGTCTGTCGTACCCAAGGAGGCGCTTACCGCCACCACTGCCACACTCACTGCCAATGGCGTATCGGTACCAATGGCCCGGGCTGGCGTCAATTTCAATGCGGAAGTCTCTGTTGATCTGTTCAAAAACCTTGAAGCCTATGTCACCTTTGAATCCGAAGGAAAGCAGTCTAGTCAAAGGTTGGATAGTGTTCAACGGCCTTTTGAAGAGCAGCTCCTAACGCTACATGCCCAGAATAACGGCGGCAGCACTTTTGAACACTCTAGCGGCAAATACATCCTTGATGGTAAGATATATATTGATATTAAAGCACCTGACCATAATTCTGTGACGTCCCTTAAGATTGTCACCACTGATAACGGTACTCCTTTGCAGGAGCTTATACTAAATTCAGCCCAGCAGTATGAACCCGTTGATTACAAAGTAGAAATCAAATTTGAGGCAAATCATACTTATGAGACCGCTGTGGTAGTAACAGATAGCTATGGATTGACCTATCGTACTATTGTTGACCGACAGATGACCGATGCAGGTGCCGCTTCGCCGAGCTTTGGCGAAATGGAATGGTGGGATAATATGGTGATTCTTGATAAAAGCGGTGTTGTCCTGTACGACTCGACAGCGGAATTCCGTTAAAACACGCTGTTCTTCAAAAATATCAAATCAAAATTGCTACACACAACACACATGACAAATGCTGAATCAATCCTTCAAGATAAGCTGTTTTAAAATAATCGCGCGCTGCCACACGACGTTTAGACGCACCGTGGCAGCGCGCTGTTCTATGGAGTCAACCTTTACAAAAAATCCATGCGTTCAATTTAAGGCGGCATTGTGCCCGCTTTGCAAAAACCGCCGTACTTCCTTGCTTCGTGGTGCACTGAAAACCCGCTGTACCTTACCCTGTTCACAAATTTGCCCGTTGATTAGCACAGCGGCTTCATCGCAGCAACGCAATGCCTGCGCAGGATTATGCGTGACCAATATCACAATAATCTCCCGCTTGAGCTGTGTAATCAGTTGCTCAATTTTGTTGGTGGAAAGCGGGTCAAGTGCGCTGGTTGGCTCGTCAAGCAACAAAACGCGCGGTCCAACCGCCAGCGCTCGGGCTATACAGAGCCGCTGCTGCTGTCCACCAGAAAGCGATAGCGCACTTTGGTCAAGCCGGTCGGCAACTTCGTTCCACAGCGCCGCCCTTTTTAGCGCATCGCACACCCGAGCATTCAAGGTATCTTCGCGCAAACGCTCGTGCAGACGGATACCGTAGGCCACATTTTGTGCAATGCTCATCGGAAAAGGTGTCGGTGTTTGAAACA
>JAEWNU010000321.1 GCA_023456995.1 Bacillota bacterium | reverse complement strand
ACTCTGCATCGCCTGTAGCATCAGTTCACAGAATCGCTTGGTCGCCCCCATGACGCTGACGGGTGCCACAGCTTTGTCGGTAGAAACAAGAACAAAGCGTTCTGCACCACAGTGTTCAGCCGCGCGCATGACATTATAGGTACCAAATACATTGTTTTTAATCGCCTCTGAAGGATTTGCCTCCATCAACGGCACATGCTTGTGTGCCGCCGCATGTAACACAATATGGGGGTGGTAGCGACAAAAAACCATTTCTAGTTTATCTGCGTCTCGGATAGATGCGATTTCAATATCGCAGTTCAATAAATCTTTATAGCAATACCGCAGTTCCTGCCACAGCTCATAAGCGTTGTTTTCGTAAATATCCAGAATCACCAGCCGACCAATACCAAGCCTCGCAAGCTGACGGCATAGCTCGGAGCCAATTGATCCACCACCACCAGTAATTAAAACGGTCTTTTTGTAAAATGCCGAAGTGAGTTGTCTGACTGATATTTCGGGCATCACACTGTCTCTCCCCATCAGCAAACTGGGAGATAATTCAGCCATCTCCATACTTTTAAGCGCGCCGCTTTGGATAATCATCCGCCGAACCGCTTCTGCACTGTCAATGTTTCGTTTGTTTTTGCTTTTCATTTGCAGCGCCCCCTTATATAGCATTTCAATTTTATTTCTATTCCTGGCGAGGTAATAAAATCACTTTTTATCCAGCTTAATCGGTGCTATAATAGTCAAAAAGGAGCGTGACAAAATGGGTGAGCTTGCAAAGCTTCCAAACATTGGCGGCGTACTTGAGCAGCAACTGCACGAAATCGGTATTACCACTTATAAAGAATTAAAGCAAATTGGCAGCAGACAGGCATGGCTACATATTAAGGCCATGGATGACTCCGCCTGTTTGCATCGTTTGTACGCACTTGAAGGCGCTATTCAAGGGGTTAAAAAAACGCTGTTGCCGCTAAACGAAAAAGCAGATTTAAAAGCCTTTTACGATACGCATAAATAATAAAAGAAGCTACAGCGCGCATATATTATACCAACATTAGAACCTCAGGGTAAAATCAATTGCGCTATATACTATTTGTTTTAAGTAGTAGTATAAATACATTAAATATATACGTGTGAAAATGAGGCGCTAGCTATGCTTATTAGAAAAATAGGTGCAGATGAATTTCCCCACGCCCTATCTTTGGTATTAACTGTTTTTTTGCAGTATGATGCCCCTGATTACCCAGAACATGGGGTACAAACCTTTAAATCAGTCATTTCCGACCAAGCATTTCTAAACTCGCTCGAAATGTGGGCAGCTTATTCTAATCAAAGTATCGTGGGTGTGCTCGCACTTAGAAATCAAGGCCACCATATTGCATTGCTTTTTGTGGATGGTGCTCATCACCAAAAAGGCATTGGTCGTTCTCTTTTTAAAACAGCAATTAAATCTAGTAATGGCGAAATAATAACTGTAAACTCCTCCCCTTACGCTATTGGTTTTTACCAAAAGTTAGGGTTTATTGCCGATGGTCCTGAGCAAAGTACAAACGGTATGCGCTATACACCAATGACATTTAAAAAGCGATGATCTACCATGCTGATGGTTTATCGCTTTTATTTTGGATCAACGTAATTATTCTTAACGCCCCAGCGTTTTATTGCTTGTAACATATGTTGATTCTAAATTGCAATAGCCCCGGAACTTCTAACGTTCCGGGGCTATTTTCTGGGTCTATTTGGTTTAACTTATTTCATCAGTTCACAAACAGCGTTTGAGAACCTGACGGGGTCTTCGATAGGCAGTCCTTCAATTAGGAGGGCTTGGTCATACAACAGCTGCGCATAGGTCGTCAGTTTGTCCTTATTATCTGGCCATAGCGATACCAGTTTGTCAAACATCGGGTGCCCACCATTGAGTTCTAATACACGCTCCGCCTTAACCTTCTGATTACCTGGTATGTCATTGAGTACTTTTTCCATTTCAATAGAAACCGCACCTTTCGCTGATAGACAAACCGGATGGCTCTTCAGTCGTGAAGACAGGCACACTTGCGCCACCTTATCACCCAGGGACTCTTTCAAAAAGTCAAATAGCGCTTTGTTTTCGTTTTCCTTCTTTTCCTGTTCAGCTTTCTGCTCCTCACTTTCCAAGCCAAGGTCGCCAGAGGAGATGGAGCGTAATTCCTTTTCCTGAATGTTATGCAGCACCTGCATTAGGAATTCATCCACATGCTCGGTCAGGCATAAAAGATCATAACCCTTATCCTTTAGCAGCTCGGCCTGGGGCAATTTTGAAAGCTTCTCAAAGCTGTCACCCGCTGCATAATAAATGTACTTCTGGTCTGCGGACATCGCCTCAACATATTCCTTAAAGGTCACCAACTTGCCGTCAGAGGCTCTACGAAACATAATTAACTCTTCAAGCTGCTCACGGTTGGCCCCAAAGGACTGGTAAATGCCAAATTTTATGGTCAGCCCAAAAGTATTCCAAAACTTTTCATAGTCATCCCGGTTCTTGTCCCGCATTTCGACCAACTCATTTTTGATGCGTTTCTCCAGTGCATTCCGAATAAGTGTTAACTGTCGATCGTGCTGAAGCAGCTCGCGCGAGATGTTTAGTGATAGATCCTCGCTATCAACTAGTCCTTTGACAAACCCAAAATATTCAGGCAGGAGATCGGAGCAGCGCTCCATGATCATAACGCCACTCGAATAAAGATTCAGACCGCGCTCAAATTCTTTGGAATAGTAGTTATAATCCGCTTTGGACGGAATATAGAGCAATGCTTGATACTCGGTTGTTCCCTCAGCTTTCTGATGGATAACCCGCAGAGGATCGGTATAATCGTAAAACTTCTCTTTATAAAAAGACTTGTAATCCTCGTCAGAAACGTCCTTCTTGTTTTTCTTCCAGATGGGTACCATGCTATTGAGTGTCGTTGTTTCAACAACCGCCTCCATCTCGTTGGATTCCTCTGGCGCACCTTCCTTGGGACGATGACGTTCCATATCCATACGGACGGGGTAGCGAATATAATCTGAATATTTTTTAACGATGGATGAAATACGATATTGCTCTAAAAATTCGGAATAGTGTTCATTCTCAGTATCCAGCTTGATATGCAGCGTAATCTCAGTACCGGGCTCCGCCTTTTCAGCGCTGGAAATGATATACCCGTCGCCGCCCTCAGATTCCCAGCAATAGGCCTCATTGGTGCCAAAGGCTCGACTGACGACAGTAACTTTGTCGGCCACCATAAATGCCGAATAAAATCCGACGCCAAACTGACCGATAATGTCAATATCTTCGTTCAATTCATTTTGTTTTACAAACTCGCCGGAGCCGCTGTGTGCGATAGTGCCAAGGTTTTGCTCTAACTCCTCCTTGGTCATGCCGATGCCGTTATCACAAATCTTGATTTGGCGGGCTTCTTTATCAAGCTCTAACCTAATTTCAAAGTCAGACCGGCTCTTACCAACGGACTGATCAGTCAAAGACCGAAAATAGAGCTTATCAATGGCATCGCTGGCATTAGATATCAGCTCTCTCAAAAAAATCTCTTTGTTCGTATAAATGGAATTTACCATCAGGTCCAAAATACGTTTGGATTCTGTCTTGAATTGTTTTTTAGACACAGCTAAGCCTCCTAGTTGCACGATATTAGCACTCTTTGTATTTGAGTGCTAATATAATATACAACATCTGACAATAAAAATCAAGAGGAAAATCGTTAAAAAAGCATGAAATGGCGCTGAGAAAATGAACTTGGATTTTTTGGCGTGTGGGAACAAAATTAATAGGTTATTCTTAAACTATACAACGTTATAATTCTAATAAAGAAGGTGGTACCAGCAAGCTAGTACCACCTTCTTAGCACAATTTAGTTCTTCTTGCTCGGCTTCATATAAAATGCACCTATAAGCAAAATAATTGCAAAGATTATAATGTAGTAGACAACTGCCACACGATGTGCAAAACAAGCCGCAACCACCATAAAGATGCAACCACAGATCGCCAGAAGCGGCGCAATAATACGTTTGCCAAACGATAGCGTACTATCTTTCGTAATATGCCAGAAAATCGGGATATAAGCCGCATAAAGTGTTACTATGGGAAGCTCAGAAGTGTCGAAGCAAAACGGTCCAAACCAAGGCTTGGTCAGGTTTGCACCATAAAAATACATCAACCAGAATGCTGCAAAAAAGAGACCGATAACGCTGGAATTCGTCGGCATGTTAGAAGTAGGATCAATCTGCTTAAACATCTCCGGAGCTGGTCCTTCACCTCTTGCTGCCAATGCGTAAAATCCGCGGGTGCAACCCATCATCAAACCATTTAAAGTTCCGAGGCAAGAGATAACGATTACAACAAACAGCGCACTGGCACCTACATTAGTAAATACCGCCTGGAATGCCAGTTTTGCTCCTGTCTCACCTCCGGCCATCATTACTTCGTTGCTTACGCCGCCGGCCAAACCGATATAATAGCAAATATAAACAGCAGCAACAATCAGTGTACCGATAATCAACGCCAAAGGAAGGTTCTTTTTTGCATCTTTTAGTTCGGCGTTAATAGTAGTAGCAACAATCCAGCCCTCATAGGCAAACGCGGTGGCAACAACAGCTGTAAAAAGGGCATTTCCGGTGCTTACAGGCGTGACAATCGTCGTAAAGTTCTGGACTGTCATACCGTTATTCAGGCCAACTATCGTGCCAATCACAGCCATCAGCGCTA
Source organism: Bacillota bacterium (assembly GCA_023456995.1). GTDB lineage: Bacteria > Bacillota > Clostridia > Oscillospirales > Ruminococcaceae > Yanshouia. The sequence goes on along the minus strand of JAEWNU010000321.1, from coordinate 1,494 downwards.
GCGGAATCAGCTTAATGATAGTGGTGGAAACTTGAAATTTACCCGCCAGAACAGGAGAAAGTGCGTTCATAGCAAATGCTGCAACAAGAAAAAACATACTGATGACCATACACTGCGGACCAACAATGTCAAATCCGATAATCACACATAGATATCTGGCACTCACCCAAGCCAAAACGCTGGTCAGAGAGGGATAATAGATAGTTGCCATAAACCAGCCTAACATATATCCATATTTTTTGCCACAGGATACCTCAGCATAGTCGACGACACCGCTGACAAATGCATGCTTGGTCGCCATAATTGAAAATGCGTAGGCGCACACTACCATGATTGCGCCACCGATGATCCATGCTAAGATGCCCAACGGCAGATTGCCACCAGTTGCCAAGAGAATTTTTTCTGCTTTAAAAAATACGCCGCTGCCAATAACAATACCAACCACCATAGCAATAGCGGTTGGCAGGCCATATTTAACAGTTAGTTTGTTATTCTCCATACTCATTCCTCCTATATAATCCAGCATTTTATGCATCTTTTAAAGTTTATATCAAAGGGTGTTAACAGTCAATAAATAAAAAAGACAAATTTTGTTGTAATTTATATCCAATATGTTAGTATTTCTATTGTTTATGCGTTATTTCTTGCACTTCTTGCATCGATTCGTTTTTATTAATGAACTTATCTTTCCATATTGATACAACTGGCTACCTACATTTTGCTTGTAGTAAATAAATGATTTAGACAATGATTATACTATCTATTTAATAATGAGAAGTTTATATGTATCCCTAACAATTTGCTAATTTAAATAATAATTTTATCATAGATTTCAAATTATTGGTTAAGCAAATTAGAATATTTAAGCCCTGTTCAATATAGATCTGAACAGGGCTTCCTATAAAATACTCATTTAGGCTGCCTACTTGGGTTCACAGCTTAAATAAATGGGCAATTTCATCACATAAAAAAAGATCAGTCGAAAATACTGATCTTTTTTGGCAGGGGTAGAAGGACTCGAACCCTCGACACGCGGTTTTGGAGACCGCTGCTCTACCAACTGAGCTATGCCCCTATGTTCAATATTATGTATTATAAAGAATCCTTACTCCTAATTATAAAAATGGTGGGCCTTCAGGGACTCGAACCCCGGACCAACCGGTTATGAGCCGGCCGCTCTGACCAACTGAGCTAAAGGCCCTTTTTAGTACAATATGCTGCCAGTAAATCTGACAGCATATTGTAAATTGGCTCCCCAAGTTGGACTCGAACCAACGACCCTGCGGTTAACAGCCGCATGCTCTACCGACTGAGCTATTGAGGAATATCTACAGGACTAAATATTATTTTAATTAATCCTGTATTAAGTGTCGGCATCGACCTATTTTCCCAGGACGTCTCCATCCAAGTATCTTCGGCACTGATGAGCTTAACGACCGTGTTCGGAATGGGAACGGGTGGATCCTCATCGTCATTAACACCGACTCGATACCA
>JAEWNU010000320.1 GCA_023456995.1 Bacillota bacterium | reverse complement strand
CTTTAATTCTAGACGGTGGGTAGCTGATAGTTAATAAATATCTAGAACAATTATGCCACAAACGTAAAATACTAAGTCGAATAATTATCCACCAAAAGGCGATTCTCCGATTAAGGGTGAGCCTTGGACAATTTCTCGATATAATAGTAATCTTGCAGCTATTATACCACAAGCGTAAAGCGTGCAGTGAGGTAGGAACCAATTGAAGATATTTTTTTCACTTAGAGGCCGCTATTGGTTCTTGTTCACCTTATTGTCTATTTTTATTATACTTCACTCATCGGCGCGAGAAAAGGCAAGTCTTTAAAATTTCTCAACAAAGGCGTGTAGATACACCGACTAAAACCTGTACTAGAAGTATTACGTATAAAAACCGCGCCGGCCAATACCGTTTTAAGCGGCATCAACCGGCGCGTATTATGTTCAGCCAAGCTCTATGTTCATCTGCTTTTGCGCGTCATTAAAACCGCTGCCGCTCAGCAACGGAACACAGTGCCTTAGATATGGCCCCCGCCAGAACGCAGCAGGCAACCGCTTCAATCAACCCGTTGATGCCCACAAAAGCGAGCGCAAATGAAAAGACGCCGCTTGTCCCCATTCCGGCGACTATTTTTTGAATAAAATCTGTTTTGTAAAAGAACAGAACCAAAAAGCTCATGAAAAACACCGTATTAAATAGTGCGCCTAAAAGGCTTGTGGCGACAAACGACAACAGTTTCTTTTTATCCATCCGTGAAAAAGCCGCAAAAATCACACCGGTTAGAAAGCCCATGATTATACGAGGTACAAGACAGGTCAAAATCGTACCGATTGGATTAATCCCCATCAGTGCAGTTCCAAAAGGCTCAAGCCCAAAACATTGAATCAGTGACGTAATGCCGAACGCCAGCCCCAGAACAGCCCCTGTCGTGGGTCCCATAACGATTGCGCCAATAATCACCGGCACAGGCAACAGCGTAATGCTTAGACCTCCGGTTTTAAAATACCCCAGCGGTGTAAATGCCATGACAAAAATAATAGCCGTCAGCAATGCCGTCCGTACCATTTTGCCCGTACCGTGCTTTTTCTTAATGTTTGACATTGTTATTCTCCTTGCTGCCGCTCCCTCAATGGGATGCGTCGCATTATTTATAACCTGGCCCGCGTGCAGACCTGTTACACGTTTTTCTTGTAGATGGTCAGTAGACCGTCAAGCAGCAGATCATTGTCGATGGTTACCGTATGCTTGCAATGTGGAATAACGGCATTAGCCAGCCCGCCGCAAGCCACAACTGTCTTAACCTCACCCAGTACCTCTGAAAAGCGATCAATCATGCCATCCACCATCGAAGCGGTGCCCAAAATACTGCCGGACATCATAGCGTCTACCGTCTCGGTGCAGATAACCTTGAGTTCGGTGCTTAAGCCCACCGCAGGCAGCAGCGCCGTGCTTTTAGCCAATGCGCCCAACGAGACCAGCACGCCAGGGGCAATTGCACCACCGATGTAGGCCTTATTTGCGTCCACAACGGTGATCTTGGTCGCCGTTCCCAGATCAACAATAATCGCGGGTAGCGGATATTTGGTCATTGCGCCTACCGCCGTGCAGCAAAGATCGGCCGCCAGTGTACTCGGGTCGTCTATGCGAATATTCAGCCCGGTCTTGACGCCAGGCCCAACAGCTAGAACCGGAATATCACGAATCATTTTTATAGCCTGCTTCATCACCGCAGTCAGGTTTGGCACCACTGAGGAAATCGCCGCGCCTGTAAGCGCTTGAGCATCGATTTCGTGTAGTGCAAAAATATTAGAAAGCAGCACCGCGTGCTCGGTGTCGGTGCGCAGAGGGTCAGTCTTAATCCGGGCAGAAACCACCAGCCCAGCCTGTTTATGAACGCCAAAAACAATGTTGGAGTTGCCGATATCTATGGTGAGAATCATAAAATATGCCTCCGCAGTGGATTTTTTTGCATACCAATAATAAGCCCTGTATACTGTTTTTGTCAAGAAACGGCGATGTTCTAGCATACATGATTAAAATTCGCTGAATTTTATGCCAAATCTGGCGTTATTATCTGATTTATGCTATAATAAACATTAATTATGAAATCGACATTTTAGCCGTTTCTTTAATTGGAAAACGGTGCAACGGAGGGATGCTAATGGGCCGTGTTATCGCTGTTACCAATCAGAAGGGCGGCGTGGGCAAAACCACCACCGCAGTTAATTTGGCCGCATCGCTCGGAGACATGGGGAAAAGGGTGCTTTTGGTGGACGCTGATCCGCAGGGCAATTCCACCAGCGGCTTCGGCGTAAACAAGAAGGATCTAAAAAAATCCACCTATCATCTTTTGGTTGAAGGCGCACGCGCAGATGAAATCAGACTGACCACTCCTTTTAAAAAAGTGGACATCCTGCCGGCTGGCATCGAGCTTGCCGCCGCTGAAATAGAACTTGTCGATCTGCCGGAGCGCGTTTATAAGCTGCGTTCGGCAATTCTACCAGTTAAAGAAAGCTATGATTATATTCTCATAGACTGCCCACCCTCGCTCGGGTTGGTTACACTAAACGCGCTGACCGCTTCTGACACCATTTTAATCCCCATCCAGTGCGAGTATTATGCGCTGGAGGGGCTTTCGCAGCTTATGGCAACGGTTCGGCAGGTCAAGCGGCTATATAATGCTAGAATTGACGTCGAAGGCGTGCTACTCACTATGTATGATGGACGGTTAAACTTAACACTACAGGTTGTAGACGAAGTCAAAAAATTCTTCCCTAAGAAAGTTTTCAAGACGGTTATTCCTCGCAATGTCCGTCTTTCAGAAGCGCCGGGCTTTGGTATGCCGGTGCTTTATTACGACCGCATTTCAAAAGGTACTGCCGCCTATTGTGAGCTAGCCCAGGAAATGCTTAAAAATCAGCCTTGATGTACTAAAATAATGAGGATGTGAATGCTATGGCAAAACCCAAGCGCGGACTTGGCAAGGGACTAGAGGCGCTATTCGCCGATAATGACACCGCCGATGTTTCAATTTCCACCCTTGCCATTGGTGAGATAGAGCCGAATCAGGATCAGCCTCGAAAAGAGTTTTCTCCCGAGGCGCTCTCACAGCTTGCCGAATCGATTAAAGAGCACGGCATCCTGCAACCGCTTGTTGTGCGCCCCCGCCCCAACGGGCGCTATCAGATTGTCGCGGGCGAACGCCGCTGGCGCGCTTCGCGCATTGCTGGGCTAACTGAACTGCCGGTTATCATCCGCGAGCTGACCGACGAGCAGGCCTTTGAAGTGGCCCTGGTTGAGAATCTCGTACGCGCCGATTTAAACCCGATTGAAGAGGCGTTGGGATACCGCACACTGATGGAAACCTTTTCGATGACGCAGGAGCGCATTGCTCAGCGGGTTGGGCGATCTCGATCGGCCGTCGCCAATGCGCTTCGTTTATTGAGTTTGCCCAAGGAAGTATTATCCATGCTTGAAAAGGGCAACCTTTCTTCAGGACATGCACGTGCGCTGCTGCCACTGAATGAGAAAGATGCGATGGAGGCGGCCAACCGTGTTATTTCGCAGGCTTTATCGGTGCGCCAGACCGAGCAGCTGGTTAAGCAGCTGTTAAAAGCACCCCCCGCGCCCAAGGCGCCTGCGCTCACGCCATCGTTTTACCGCGAGATGGAACTGGCTTTAAAAGATACCCTCTCCCGCCGTGTAAAGGTCGTCCCTAAGGGCAAGGGAAAGGGCGAGCTAGTGTTGGAATTCTACTCCGACGACGAGCTGCGTGAGTTAGGCAAAAAGCTCGGAAAATAACGAGACATTAGCCGTATCAATTTATACATTTCACGGCAATAGCCGCGGTAGTCAATATTAAACAAATAGAAATGGATTGGTGAAGCATCATGCTGGACATGAAGGTAATCAGACAGAACCCCGAGCAGGTAAAACTCGCCTGCCGCAACCGTAATAAAGACTTGGATGCCGTTGTTGACGGAATTTTGGAAATTGACGCTGAGCGCCGCACCATCACTGCCGAAGCCGAAGCACTCAAGGCCAAGCAAAATCAGGCAAGCCGCGAAATTCCCACCATTAAGAAGGCGGGTGGCGACGTTTCCGCCGTTATGGCCGAGATGAAGGAAATTGCCGCAAAGGTTGGCGAGCTGGATCAAAAGCTTGCCGAGCTTGAAACCAAGCAGCGCGATCTGGCGCTTATGATTCCGAATATTCCTCACGCTAGCGTGCCAGTAGGCAAGGACGACAGCGAAAATGTTGAAATCCGTCGCTGGGGAACCCCCACCGAGTTCCCGTTTGAGCCTAAGGCCCACTGGGACATCGGAGCCGATCTCAACATTCTGGATCCTGAGCGCGCTGCAAAGGTCACCGGCAAGCGTTTCCACTTTTACCGCGACCTTGGTGCACGCTTAGAACGCGCGATTATTAACTATTTTCTCAACACCCACACTGCGAACGGCTATGTTGAGATTCAACCTCCCTTTATGGCAAACCGCGCTTCAATGACCGGCACTGGTCAGTTGCCAAAATTTGAAGAGGATATGTTTAAGCT
>JAEWNU010000319.1 GCA_023456995.1 Bacillota bacterium | reverse complement strand
GTCCACGATGGAGCGCGCCAGTTTCTCAAGATCCTTCGATTCGATTCCGAGCTTAATTTCCTTGACAATAACAATGTCATTTTCAGAGATGCTGAAAACGAAATCTTTTTGCTTGTCCGGAAACAGGTTCTGAATAACATCGAACGCCGATACGCCGGAGGCGGAAACAATACGCACCAAAAATACAACGCGTGATACATCCGTGTTAAAATGCAGCTCGCGCGCCTTGATGTAGACGTCACCCGGCAGAATGTTGTCGAGCATGACGTTTTTGATAAAGTTGCCTCTGTCATACTTTTCATCATAGTACTGCTTGATGCCCGACACCGCAACTGCCAAAATGCCGGCGTAGCGTGCAGCCATATCGTCGGTGCCTTCTATAAACACCGCAAAATCCGGGCGCTGCCCGGTTCCGAACGGCTTATAGGTACAGCCGTCGCGCACAAAGGTGCGACCTTCTCCAAGGTCGAGAGCAAGATATTCTCGTGAGCTGTCCAGCTTGGACAAATCAGAACACGCAACAACGTGGGCGGTGTCGTCAATCACACCGATCACGCGGTCGATCGAATCTCGCATTTGATGGATTATGCCCTGAAACAGCCGGTTAGACATACAAATCCCCTCTCAATTGTCAAGAATAACAGTACACATAGTTTATTAGTATTCATTTTACATAAAATGTTTCGCATTTGCAACATAAAATCGAATTTTTCTTGTAAATAATTGTGGAAATTATGAGATAGCCCCGCATTGACTCGCTTTTTATGCGCAAAATCAAGCTAAAACACGGCATTCAAACTCATTTGCAGATGCGTTTTTCGCCTTATTATATCCGACGACACAGTGCCCTCTAAATTGGCAGGGCAATAGTTGTTTTTTACTAGCGTTGGTGTTATACTAATCTAATATATGTCAAATCCAAATCCTAATGGAGGAACAAACTGTTATGAAAAAGAAGACGTTTTATATCACAACGCCCATTTACTATCCTTCTGATAAGCTACACATCGGGCACAGCTATTGTACCGTTGCCACTGATGCTATGGCAAGATATAAGCGAATGCGCGGATTTGACGTGATGTTCCTAACCGGAACCGATGAGCACGGCCAAAAGATTGAAGAGAAGGCCGCCGCCGCCTCTGTGACTCCTCAGGAGTATGTTGACAATGTTGTTGCCGGCATCAAAAAGCTCTGGGAACTAATGAACATTTCGAACGATCGTTTTATTCGTACAACCGATGACTACCATGTGGAATCGGTTCAAAAGATTTTTAAGGATCTTTATGATCGCGGAGATATCTACAAAAGCTCCTACAAAGGTAAATACTGCACTCCTTGCGAATCGTTCTGGACCGAAAGCCAACTCGTCGACGGCAAATGTCCCGATTGTGGTCGAGAGGTCAAGGACGCCGAGGAAGAGGCATATTTTTTCCGCCTTTCTAAATACGCCGACCGTCTGATGAAGTATTATTACGAAGAGAACCCCACCTTCATTGAGCCAGTCTCCCGCCTCAACGAGATGGTTAATAACTTTATTAAACCTGGTCTAGAGGATCTGTGCGTTTCTCGCACCTCGTTTACTTGGGGCATTCCGGTCACCTTCGACCCCGGTCACATTGTATATGTATGGGTAGATGCGCTCTCCAACTATATCACTGCACTGGGCTATGGCAATGACCGGTACCACGACTTTGAAAAATTCTGGCCGGCCGACGTTCATTTTGTTGGCAAGGAGATTACCCGTTTTCATACCATTATCTGGCCCGCCATGCTCATGGCGCTGGATTTACCACTGCCTAAAAAAGTGTTCGGCCACGGCTGGCTGCTGCTCGAGGGCGGCAAAATGTCTAAATCCAAAGGCAACGTCGTTGACCCTGTGGTTCTTTGCGAGCGCTACGGTGTAGACGCCATCCGCTATTTCCTGCTGCGCGAATTTCCGTTCGGCTCAGACGGCGTCTTTTCCAACGAGGCGCTGATCACCCGAATCAACGCCGACCTTGCCAACGATCTGGGCAACCTGGTCTCGCGTACCCTTTCAATGGGCGAGCGTTACTTTGGCCAGATTCTGCCACAGGATCGTCGCTTTATCACCCCCGATGAGCAGCTTGTCGCTATGCTAGATAACGTGCGTGAACAGTATTCCGCCCTAATGGAAACCTTCACCTTCCAATCGGCGCTGGCGGAAGTGTTTAAGGTAATTTCGCGTGCCAACAAATATATTGATGAGACTGCGCCGTGGATTCTGGGTAAAAATCCAGATGAGACCGACCGCCTTGCCGCTGTCATTTATAATCTTCTTGAAACCATCCGTATCTGCACAACGTTGCTGGTTCCGTTTATGCCGGAAACCTGCAATAAGATATTTACGCAGCTGGGCTGCCACGAAGATGAGCGCACCTATGAAAAGGCGATCTATTACGCGAACACTGGCTACTGCATCAACAAAAAGGATAATCTTTTCCCTCGCATTGACCTAAAAAAAGAACTGGAACTTTTGGAGCAACACACGGCAGAAAAAGCGGCCAAGTCCGCGCCCGCCGCCAAATCCGGTTGCGACAAAAAAGCTGAAGAGCCGAAGATTGAGGGCATCATCTCGATAGATGATTTTATGAACGTCAAATTGCTGGTGGCTAAAATAACCGAATGCATTCCGGTACCAAAGTCCGACAAACTGTTGCAACTGTGCTTGGATGATGGTTCGGGCACGCCCCGTCAGGTCGTCAGCGGTATTCACACTTGGTATGAACCCGAGGCGCTTATCGGTAAAAAGGTGGCAGTAGTAGCCAATCTCAAGCCCGCCAAACTGCGCGGCGTAAAGAGCGAAGGCATGATATTGGCCGCCGATGTTGGCGACTCTGCCCGCGTATTATTTATTGATGACGCCGTTCCTTGCGGTGCGAGGATTCGGTAAATGGTATATTTCTTTGATTCTCACGCACACTATGATCAAAAGCGATTCGATGACGACCGAGAGGCCGTCATCGCGTCTTTAAGACCCAATGGTGTCGGGGCGGTGCTCAATGCTGCCAGTGATATTGCATCGAGTGAGGCAGCGCTATTGCTAGCTCAAAAGCATTGCTTTTTCCGCGCTTCCGCGGGGGTTCATCCGCATTCGGCAAGTGAGCTTGATGACAATGCGCTGCTTAAAATTGAGCAGCTCTGCCGTGAGCCGGAGGTGGTTGCCATTGGTGAGATAGGGCTTGACTACTATTATAATTACGCCCCAAAAGAAATTCAGCAGCTTGCCTTTCGCCGCCAATTGGAACTGGCATATGAGCTGGATTACCCGGTAATTATTCACAGCCGTGATGCAGCTCAGGACACCTTCGATCTCGTAAAGGAATTTCGTCCTCGCGGTGTGGTGCATTGTTTTTCCGGTTCCGCCGAACTGGCACGAGAGTATGCCGCAATGGGATTATATCTGGGTTTTACTGGGGTGATTACCTTTCAGAATGCTAAAAAACCCTTTTCAGCTGCGGCGGCTGTGCCGCGCTCTCAGCTTTTGATTGAAACCGACTGTCCCTATATGGCACCCGTTCCGTTTCGTGGTCGGCGGTGTGACTCCACAATGCTGCCCGCAACAGCCGCAGTGCTTGCGGCTGCCCAAAACTGCGATGTTGAAACGCTTGCGCGGGCAACCTGGGAAAACGCGGTGAACTGTTTTTCGCTGGAAAATTGGAAACCACAGCCCTGACGCTCTGACTAAACCACAGCCATTTTTTAACGCATATGCAGGAGCTTTTATTTTGCCTTCATTTAGCGGTAAAGACGTCTTTAAAACAGAAGGATCTTTGCTGCTAGTTTTGTAAAAAAAGATTTGTTCCGCAAGTTTTAATTCATTCTGTTCATTTTTAGATTTTTTGTTCCAGTTGTTTTTTGCAGGATTTTATATCGCAGAACTTTATTATTTTAGCACTTGAAAGCAATAATTATTTTATTTTGTTGTTATTATGCACAATATTTTTGCTATTTTTCTCCACGTTTTTTATCATTAAAAAAATATTTGCAAGAATAATGTCTTGAATTACTTCAAGGAA
>JAEWNU010000318.1 GCA_023456995.1 Bacillota bacterium | reverse complement strand
TAGCGCTGGAGGTCAGTTTGTTGCCGACAATGAAACATACGTATTTGATACATACTGCGATTGCAGTTGTCATCGTCAGGCGATTAAGCACCAGCTTTTTACCCAACAGCAGCAGATATATATAAAGTGCAACGGCAGCCACCGCACTGCGCAGGCAGGTGATCACCATACCGTTCCATTCTATAAGCTTGATTAGCGCGCCAGACGTGCTCCATAAAAAAGCACACCCCATCATGCAAATAGCCGCGTTACGAGGCGAGATCTTTTTATCCACCGAAAAATGTTTCATGCCGAGCCCCTTCCAGAACTGTATTGAATAACAGCATAGCCATTAAAACACCTTTAGCCCTTTGGCCTGATAGATGCTTTTAATAACTATGCTGTATTGCGCAAATGCAAATATGATTTATTTTTTCCCTCTGCCAAACATTCTCATGATGACTTCATAAGGATCTTCCTCGGGGGTCTCTTCCTCAGCAAATATATTCGGTTGCTGCGGCTGAACCACCGGTTCGGGCGCAGGAGCAGGTGCGACAGGTCTAACTGCAGCAGCAGGAGCAGCCTGTACGGCCGATACCTTGGCAGTGGCATTATCTTTCGGCTTATAGCCCGCAATGTCCTTTATGTAATTCGAAACCCCGAACTCGTCGGCACGCTCAAAACCAGTTGCAATAACGGTGACAAGGATTTCGTCGTCAAGGTTCTCATCGTAAGCAACACCCCAAATGAGGTTGACGTCGGGATGTGCAGCGTCGCTAATCAGCTCGGAAGCGGTGTAAACTTCATCAAGCGCAATATCGGGCGAGGCCACAATGTTGGCGATAACGCCCATCGCGCCATTGATGCTGGTCTCGAGCAGCGGTGAATTGATAGCCATCTCGGCCGCAACGCGCGCCTTGTCCTTGCCGGATGCACGACCCACGCCCATGTGCGCGTTGCCTGCGCCCTTCATGACGCTGGTGACGTCTGCAAAGTCAAGGTTGATAATACCGGTCGTACAGATCAAATCGGATATGCTCTGCACACCTTGGCGCAGCACCTCGTCCGCCGCCGCAAAGGCATTTGCCAGGGTAATTTTCTCAGTGGAAATCTGCTGAAGCCGTTCGTTAGGAATAATCAGTAATGCATCAACATGCTCACGTAAGGCGGTAATGCCCATTTCAGCATGCTCCATGCGGCGCTTACCCTCAAACTTAAATGGTTTGGTGACAACGCCAACAGTTAAAATATCCATACCACGGGCGATTTCAGCCACAACAGGCGCTGCGCCCGTTCCGGTGCCGCCACCCATACCAGCTGTAACAAACACCATGTCGGCACCCTTTAACAGCGCCGTTATTTCGTCCCGGCTTTCCTCTGCAGAACGCTGTCCTACTTCGGCTTGTCCGCCCGCACCCTTGCCTTTGGTAAGGCGTGCGCCAATGTTCAGCTTGTAGGTTGCGTGCGAGGTCGCAAGTGCCTGATAGTCGGTGTTCATCGAGATGAATTCGACGCCCTTCATGCCGGAAAGCACCATTCTGTTGACAGCGTTGCCGCCACCGCCGCCCACGCCGATTACTTTTATAACAGTGCTCTGTTCATGCTCGGGCACCATTCCAAAATTCATCTGCATTTAATTGTCCTCCTCATATTTCATCCTCGCAGGAGCTTATATGAAATCACTTAAAAAGCGTTGTTGATATAAGCTCATTTTACCATGATGATATAGCTAACACAAGGTAATTTTGTAAGAATCGGCAAATTAATTTTGCCATTTTTATCACCTGTAATAACCATTTCAGTTACTGGGCGCTGTTTGTGTTACAGCGGCGGATGATGCGTTATCCGCGCTGTTTTCAGGGGTGTCATTTGCTTGAGTGTCGCCGCGCGTCTGGTCAGTTTTGGGCACTACCCGCTCATAATCGTCTATCAGCGATTCCGGGAAGGGCCAAACACGTTGATCATAGATGTTTCGTTCTCTCAGGCGCATAGCGGGGCGTGTTGATACATCAAGTGTACCCACAGTGGTGTCAGTTACAGAAACATCTATCACGCTCTTCGCCGCACGAATTTTATAATCGATATCCAATTGACCGCCCAGCTCTATCGCCACTCTTCCATCGTAAAGCAACCAGATATCTGCCAGGTTGGAAAGATCGGCCAGTTTGGTTTTTGAAAGTGCGTTTGCCGTAATACTCGCTTGAATTTCCAGCAATACACGAAGGCGTTCCTGATCTTGCTCTGCAAGAAACGCTCCTGGAGGCAGGCCCTCCGCAGAGAACCCCACGACCCGGAAATAGCCTTCTGGGCAGGCGGCCAAATCAGCCTCCAGTACCCGTGCGCGTTCATCAAGCAGCATATAGGCCTGTCCCGCTTCTATTGCGGCTTTGGGCTGGGCTTCGGTTACATGAAGCAGTAACGAATTAGGCAGTACCCGTTGCAGGCGCACCTGTGCTATGTAGGGGTAGCCGGCAATCAGTTTTTCTGAGGAATCTTTTTGGCTGACACGAAAAAGATTTTCCCCGCGCCTGATGCCGGCAGCATCAATTAATTGTTCTTTGGCGTAGCGCGTGTCGCCTACGACCTGAATACTTTCAATTTTAAAAAACACAGTGAGTGAAAGCGCTACCCCTATGCAGAGCATTAGGACCAGCGCAAGCAGATAGTATAGCGTATATTTTTTCTTACTGCGCTTTCGCCTGCGAGCTGCACGGCCGTAAGCAGCGTGCTTTTCATCCTGCTTTTTTCTTCCCACTGAGTTTAGTTCCTTTCTCTTGTAATCTTTGCACCAAGGGTGCGCAAACCAGCCTCAAGGTCGGCATAACCTCGGTCTAGATGCCTCAATTCGGTTAGTGCGCTTACACCATTGGCCGCCAGCGCCGCCACTACTAATGCTGCCCCACCGCGCAAATCGGTACATTTTACTGCTGCGCTATGCAGAAAGGGCACACCTTCCACGACTGCTACTCTACCCTCGGTTTCAATGCGCGCGCCCATGCGCAGCAGCTCACCCGCATGTTTATAGCGCGCTTCAAAGATATTTTCTACAATCATGCTGGTACCTTTGGAAACACACAAAGCTGCCATCACAGGTGCCTGTGCATCGGTCGGAAAACCTGGAAACGGCATAGTCTTAATCGGCCGAACCGCCAGCAGCCGCTCGGGCGCTGTCAGTGTGATTGCATCCTCAAAAAGCTTTAAACGACATCCCATTTCCTCCAATACCGGCAGCACCGCGGCAAGCTGCTGCGGGTGACAGCGTTTTAAGCTGACATTGCCACCAGTAATAGCCCCCGCACAAAGATAAGTTGCGGTTTCAATTCGGTCGGGGATGACGGTGTGTTCTCCGTCCCCCAATGAAGCGACACCATTAATCGTGATATAGTCGCCCTGCACCAAAATATTTGCGCCACACGCATTTAAAAAATCGGCAAGATCTTGTATTTCTGGCTCGCGAGCCGCATTTTGGATAACCGTTGTACCTTCAGCGGTTGCTGCGGCAAGAATAATATTCTCAGTAGCACCCACACTCGGGAACGGCAATGTGATTTTAGCACCCTTGAGCCTGCCGTCAACACGACAGTCAAAAAAACCGTGGTCTTCCTCAATGATGGCGCCAAGCTTTCTCAAGCCTTCGATGTGCATATCAACGGGGCGCGCACCTAACTCGCACCCACCCGGAAAACTAACCCTGGCACAGCCGCAACGCGCAAGAATAGCCCCCAAAAATAAAATAGAGGAGCGCATCTCACGCATTAAAAATTCTGGTGGGTCGCAGTAGGTCACGTTGGTTGCATTTATGACAAGCGTTTCTTTCTCGCGAAGGACTGTACAGCCAAGCGTTTCTAGAATAGACTCCGCAGCGGCAACGTCAGAGAGGCACGGGCAGTTATGCAGCACCGTCTCTTTACAAAGCAGCGTTCCCGCCAAAATGGGTAAAACAGCGTTTTTAGCTCCATGTATATCAAGTTCCCCGTTCAAGCGGCGTCCGCCCTCAATTAAAAGCCTCTCCATGCCCCTACTCCCTTTCAATTCCGCCTGTTGCAAATGGCGAATTGCTGTTCACAACCATCCTATGCAAAAAAGCGTGCGGTGGTGAAGTGAGGGGGATATGAAGCTATAAGGGTATCAAAACCTATTCGTTGACCAGACTCATTATTTCTTTAATTATGCGAGTGTTTGCATCCTTAATTGCCATGCTATATGCGGCCTCACCTAGTGAAACCAGCTGTCTTTTATCCTCGGTTATCTTTTTTAGCATGCTGATCAAACTTTCACCAGTCAAATTCTTTTCTTCCAAGATTTTGGCGGCTTGGTGTTCAACCAGTTCCATTGCGTTGTGATACTGATGGTTCTCAGCAACGTTTGGCGAAGGAATCAAAATAGAAGCTCTGCCTGCGCACTGCAGTTCTGAGAGCGTGATCGCACCTGCACGGCAGATAACAAGATCGGCTGCGGCCAAACAGGTCGGCATGTTGTCGATGTACTCCCGCACATCCAAGTGCGGATGATCTTTGAGCGAAACCTGCTTCTTTTGAACAATATCGAGAAAATCCTTGTAGTCATAGCTACCGGTGGCATGGATATGATGGATTTTGCCGCTGTTCTGGTGCCAGTGCATGACATCTGCAATTGCCTCGTTAATTCTGCGGGCGCCTAAGCTTCCGCCAAACGATAAAATGCAAATTCTATCTTCTACCCCCAGTCGCATGCGCGAAAGCTCGCGGTCGGCTGAAAAGATCGCCTCTCGAACCGGGTTGCCGGTAACTTTCAGCTTGCCAGAGTCTTTTATGTGCAGGTGTTTTTCAGCGCCCGCCATGGCCAGAAGAAGCCTGTCCACATCCGGTGCCAGCAGCTTTGTTGTCACACCGGGAAAAGCATTTTGCTCGTGGGTGATAGTCTTAATGCCCATCTGATGCGCCTTACGTACGACAGGCCCGCTGACATAGCCGCCGGTACCCATCACGATATCCGGATCAAAATCCCGAATTATTTTAGCCGCGCGCGGGCCGCTTCTCGC
>JAEWNU010000317.1 GCA_023456995.1 Bacillota bacterium | reverse complement strand
ACCATGCATGTATCGAGGTCAAGGACGGCGACAGCTACAGCTTTGGTAAGCATAAGGTTCAGTTTATTTTCGCGCCTATGGTACACTGGCCTGAAGTTATGGTCACATTTGATGAGACAAGTGGCGTCCTGTTTTCGGCCGATGTTTTCGGCACTTTTGGGACGCTTGACGGCAAACTTTTTGCCGATGAGGTAAATTTTGATCGCGACTGGCTGGACGATGCCCGCCGTTATCTGGCGAATATCGTGGGAAAATACGGCCCGCAAATTCAAAAGCTGCTTAAAAAGCTCAGCACAATGATGTGTCAGATTAAAATTTTGTGTCCGCTACACGGCCCGGTCTGGCGCAAGAATTTAAACTACTATGTCGAGAAGTATGACATCTGGAGCCGCTATGAACCGGAGGAGAAGGGTGTGCTGATCGCTTACGCCTCGATGTATGGCAACACGGAAGGCGCGGCTCAGGTATTGGCTGCGCAGCTTTGTGAAAGGGGCATGACCAATGTGGTTTTATATGATGTCTCGAGGACCGATGTCTCCCAGCTTATTTCAGAAGTGTTTAAATACAGCCATATGGTGCTGGCCTCGGCGACCTATAACCTTGGCATCTACCCGAAGATGCATGATTTTCTCAATGACATGAAAGCACTCAACGTCCAAAATCGAACCGTTGCAATTATTGAAAATGGCTCGTGGGCCTGCAAGGTCGGTGGTCAGATTGAAAAATTTGTCACGGATGAAATGAAGAATATGACCGTTCTCAACGAGCGACTTAGCATCACTTCGACGCTTGGCATAGAAAAGGTGCCTGAGGTAGAAAATCTGGTCAATGCCATTCTAAAATCGCTGCAATAAATATTTAACGTCGCCCCTGACCGCTTTAAGGCCGAGGGCGACGTTTTTGGTTCAAGTTATTTATTGTGCTTTAGGAGCAGCGTTGCATCAAATAGTCAAAATCAGGAGCGTTTTGTTCATTTTCCCATCGGGTGCGCACTTTCTCTAATAGTGTATTTGCCTCGGATGTTTCACCCTCCGACAATTTTTTGAATATGGATAAGATTGCGATTAGACCGCCCAAATGCGGATGTTCTGCAAACTTAGAGAACTCTTTTTGCTGTTGGGTTAAAATAGTGCAGGCTTGTTCGTTCTCGTTTAGATAAAAATGAATATATGCCAGATTGGCCCAGAATATCAGTTTGTTTATACCGGTGATCTTTTTGGGGTTAATTTGCATCAGCAGTGTTTTAGCCGTATCATATTCTTTTTTCTCGCAGTAGGCTGCGCTGAGATTAATCAGTAGTGCACAACGGAGATGGGGCGATTTTTTGCCCTCCAGCAACGCACTGATCTCTTGAATATAACGGTCCGGGTCGTGTTCTTTTAGCAGGATAGGCTGCAAAGATTTGAGCTGTCGGTTAAATGCCTGAAGCCACAGCATATCAATGGCAACCGAAACGATGGCTATGACACCAAGCCATATGATCAACAACACATTTCTAGTAGAATTAGAGATTTTCAACGCTTCAGTGATAAAGCCAAGCAGGGC
The DNA here is from genome assembly GCA_023456995.1 of Bacillota bacterium. Lineage (GTDB taxonomy): Bacteria > Bacillota > Clostridia > Oscillospirales > Ruminococcaceae > Yanshouia. The sequence continues at coordinate 4,092 of JAEWNU010000317.1, read as the reverse complement.
TGAGCCTGATAGGACAATGATCCAGAAGGCAATCCGTATCTTTTTTTTATTCTTCATCATCGAATATTTTCACCGCCAGATTATGCTTATTCCCCTGAATCATAACACGAAATTGAAATATTTACCACGTTATTTAGTGCCCAAATAGAGGCAGTTTGGAAGAATATCCGCTCTGTGCGCTGTTTTGCGTGACTTTTCGGATGAAGCATAGTAAAATGTAGCCAGCGTATCAATTTACAGGAGGTATTTAGGATGACATTGCGCGATAACCGCGATCGGCTCGTTATGCAGTCGGTCATGGGCAGAATACACCACCCCACCATCGGGCGCAGCGGCGTCTTTAAGCTTTGTCACGACGGGAGTAGTCAGGTTTTGCCAAGCGTCGGAGGTATCACCTATAACGTTAAGCTGGGCGATTGCGTGTTTGACAAGGTTTGCGACCACGTAGAGCCGGGTGTGAGCATGAGTAACCCAAATGACAAGGAGAACGACGCACTCGTGATGCTGACCTGTATTGGTAACGAGGCGAAGGTTGTCTCAGGAGAGGCCAAGGGTGCGCGCGGCTTCGTCACAGGCTTTCATGGCGGCATTGAGCACACGCTGCTTTGGTTCTCGGACGAGGATATGGAAAAGATGCTGCCTGAGGATAGAATCCTGATTAAAGCCTACGGGCAGGGGCTGGCACTTCTTGATTTTCCTGAGATTATGCTCACCGGAATCGATCCTGCACTGCTTGACCGCATGAAGCTATCGACTGAGGACGGCAAACTGGTGTTGCCGGTTGCGGGCATTGTGCCGGCGCATCTCATGGGCGCGGGGCAGGGCATGGGCTGCGGCTACACCGGTGACTACGACCTGATGACAGCCGACTGGGACGAAATTATCCGCTGTGGGCTTGATCGCCTCTGCTACGGCGATATTGTGTTGCTGCAAAACTGTGACAACACCTTTGGCCGCGGATACCTGACCGGTGCGGTGTCCGTCGGGGTGGTCGTTCATTCCGACTGCACCATAATGGGGCATGGGCCTGGCATCACCACGCTGATGACCTGCAAAAAGCCGTTGATTACCGGTATGCTGGATAAAAGCGCCAACCTCGCAAACTATATGGGTATTGCCCGATAAAAGGGGGTTGCAACATGAATAAAAGGGCACTGGTACTTGGCGGAGGCGGGGCAAAGGGCTCCTATCAGATGGGGGCATGGCAGGCGTTCCGTGAGCTGGAAATGGGGTTTGACATCATCACAGGAACCTCAATTGGTTCTATTAATGGCGCACTGATGGCGCAGGATGCTTTTGAAGTTGCCGACGAATTGTGGAACAGCATTGAATATGAGAACATCTTTCACGAAGAACGCAAAACCAACATCCGCACCATCAACAGTGCGCTGGTTATGGTCAAGTTTGCAGTCAACGATGCATTGCTACAGGGCAGCGTCGATTCCTCCTCGCTCGAAGCGCTGATAAAAGAAGCTGTGGATGAGGACAAGGTGCGCGCGTCTTCCGTTCGCTTTGGGCTGGTTACAGTCGAGCTGCCAGCCATGCGCCCTTTAACGCCGATGATTGAGGAGATACCGCACGGCATGCTCTACCGGTATTTGATGGCGTCTTCATCCTGTTTTCCGGTGTTTTCACCCTATGACATCGATGGTGTGCGTTATATTGACGGTGGCTATTATGATAACGTGCCGATCAATCTTGCGATTAAACAGGGAGCGAATTATGTTGTTGCAGTCGACCTCGACGGCATCGGCTTCGTACGTGAACCGGTTTCTGAACAGGGTATTGATATCATCCGCATTCGCTCTTATTGGGATTTGGGCGCGGTGTTTGAGTTCGATAAAAACATTTTCGCCCGCAACCGCCGCCTCGGTTACTACGATACGATGAAGGCGTTCGGCCAGCTGGATGGTTATTATTATACCTTTGGGAATGGCGAATCCGCTAAAAATCTCAAGGCGCTTGAGGGCGGACTTCCAGCGCTGCGAGAGCGCATGACCCGTTTGGCACAAAGCCCGATGGTTCGCACCATCAGCACGGTTGAAAAGGATAATGCCATCGATTTTTTGATGGAATCAAACTGGGAGAGTCATGCGCCGGAAAAGCTTTGTCGCGCAGCAGAAATTGCGGGTTCAGTTTATGGTATCTCGCCTGAGCAACAGTACACCTTTAATAAGTATAACAGTCAGCTGCTGCGGTTATACCATGCGGTTCCACCGGTGTTTCCAACGTTGGAGCTGCAGCCCAGGGAAGATATTAAGCGCATTCTTGCGGCAGCGTTGCAGTCGATGGAGCCGCGCAGAATGTCGGCCTCCATCACTCAGCTAATGCTGCGGGAGCAAAGCGACAGCGAGGCTGTGCGCATTCTGGCGGGACTGTTACCGCGCGAATATGCAGCCGCCGCTTATCTGGCGCTATTGCTCAAACACAACTAAAAAATGGGCTGCGCAATATTTATTACGCAGCCCATTTGACATTAAAGTAATTTACACGCTAAACCTAAACAATATAGCGATCAAATACTTTTTTTCATTCTTGTTTATTGAGTATTATTATATTAGAAATTTTCTAAACTGATAGACCCTAACTGTTGGTCTAATTATATCGCCTTTGCAAATATAGATCAGAACGTTCATACTATTAGAGCGCGGGAGCATCCTGAAGGAGCTCCCGCATGTTGTTGGATTGAGAGAAGCTGTGTTTTTGAAAAATATTTACCGTACGCAATTTAGTTTATTGAGGCTTAATCATAGAGCTGATGAACCAAATCAGAAAGCCCCAAAGCATTAATGATGGGCTCAGGTAGCATCAGTGTTAAGTAGACTGTGCCAGTAGTACGACCAATGTCGACTCCGCCAGCGATTGTACCAAGATTTTTAATTTCCTCGTGGCAAAGTCCAGTCATGCAAGCAGCGCGGTCGACCGCATCTTCGATTGCCAAGGAAAGATTGGAACCACTACCAACCACCTGAACAGGAAAACGTCGATAACCTATGCGTTCTCCATATTTGGCGCGGAGTTTCTCTGCTTGCGCAAACTCCTCGTCGGTAAAGGGTAGAAAACGAGGGTCTAACTCGCTCTTTGTCGGTAAAATGACTGGTCCGTCCAATCGAAGTCCCTTAAGAAGATGAATTTTAACCTCTAACTCGGCACAGATGTCAATGGTATGTCCGGCTAGTTCGCCATTGCCTTGTGTTAGATGCACATCACCAAAGTAGATGCCTGCTCCATCTACCTTGACAGGAGAAAGAAAAATACATCCCTCAGTGACGCGGCTGATATCCATATGTCCATCGGTAATGTCCTGCTTTTCAATGTGTTCATACAGACCGGTATTGTTGAGCGATTCGATCAGATCACCTGAGTTTTTGGAGGAGGGGATTACTTTAGCAGGAATACAGCCAATATTGCCGATCATTGGACGAGAACGAATAATGACGTCATTGACATCATATGGTCCTAAAATGGTTGCGAGGTGTTGCTGGGAGCCTTTGGGAAGAAACACTTCTCCTGCTAAAGTCTTTTTGGCAGCTTCTATTGCGGCGGATTTACCCAGTGTAACACCCAGCTTAATCTTATCGTCGTAAGCAACCGTATAGCCATTAGCAATAGTTTGTGGAATAATTGGCTGCCCACAGGCGGCACAGCAAACGGAGTTTTCACCGATTTGGGAGAGTACTGTGGTTGGATGAGTCGTTTTACAATGCGGGCAAATTGCTTCGAGACTGGGGTCACAGCCAAAACGTTGGGGGTAGCGTTTTCCTACACCGGAGGTTGCATATTCAGATAAAACGGTAACCCGTTCAATTTGAAATGCGATGGTGTCACCGACTTGAGCGTCTTGGACTCGGATTGGGCGTGTCACTTCATGGCCGCTTAGAACGGAGGGCGTAATCATAGGGCCCCAACAACCAGGCGAGGTGACTGCCAGAACACGTTCTCCGCTGCATACTACCTGGTCCATTTCTAGGGCGGAACCAATAAGGGAGACATAACCGTTTGGGCTTACAAATCTTTGATTAACTGTTTTTTTCACAATAATTCTCCTTGATGATTCTCATAAACTCTATTGGAATAGTTCTTCAAGAAATT
>JAEWNU010000316.1 GCA_023456995.1 Bacillota bacterium | reverse complement strand
TAATTTTTTGAATAAATTTCAATATTATGCCATCTTTTCAATTGACAGGAAGAACATAGGGATATATACTGAAAATAAATAGAAATGTGCGCTTTATGGTCACCAATTTGTTTGATATAAATAACGTCTCTATATTAGATACCCATAAAATACATATTAGGCACCAATGTTTTAAGTGGATAAACGTCAGCAGTATCCTAAGATCCGGCCAAATTTTATATTTAACGTATATAGGGCGGGAGCTGGCAGGCCCTGCCCTTTTAGCGTTTACTACTCGGGTGTGATTAAAAGCTACACGGTTTTTTTGCTAAAGTTTTACTTCATAACGGATTTTTAACCTGGGAGATGCTATATGTTGACAGCTGAGACGTTGATAAACAGAGAAGAAAAGATTGCTGTTGTAGGGTTGGGATATGTTGGGTTGCCTCTGGCCGTTGCTTTCGCAGAAAAGGTAGCGGTGATTGGCTTTGATATTAACGCCGAAAAAATTCGGCGTTATCGCAGTGGGGTAGATCCAACCAACGAAGTTGGAGCAGCGGCGCTTGAGCGCACCACGGTCGAATTTACTGATGATGAAACAAGTCTAAAGCAAGCGGGATTTTTAATTATTGCGGTACCTACACCGGTTGATAAAAACAATTTACCTGACCTCTCTCCGCTAAAAGATGCGTGCCGCGTCGTCGGCAGGAATCTGCGCAGGGGCGCTGTAGTGATGTTCGAATCCACAGTGTACCCAGGTACAACTGAAGATATTTGCATTCCAATTTTAGAAGAGACTTCAGGCCTTTTGTGCGGGACTGATTTCTATGTGGGGTATTCACCTGAACGGGTTAATCCCGGCGACAGAACACATCGCCTAGATAATATCCCTAAAATTGTTTCAGGAATGGATCGCACAACGGCAGAGCAGGCGGCGGGAATATACGAAATTGTTGTCAAGGCAGGCGTCCATATTGTGAGCAGTATCAAGGTAGCTGAAACCGCTAAGCTTGCTGAAAATGCTCAGCGGGATGTCAATATTGCCTTTATGAATGAACTGGCTGTGACATTGGATCGTATGAATATTCGCACGGCAGAAGTTCTCGGTGCTATGAATACTAAGTGGAATGCACTTGGGTTTCGTCCGGGGCTGGTTGGTGGACACTGTATTAGTGTGGATCCCTATTATTTAATACAAAAGGCACAGGAGGTTCATGGCCGGTCAAAGCTGGTTGAAATCAGCCGGAAGACCAACAGTAAGATGGGTTTTTATACTGCGGATGTAATTATCCGACAACTTATAAAAGCCGGTTATTTAGTTAAAGGTGCAAAAGTATATATTATGGGGATCTCTTATAAAGAGAATTGCCCCGATCTCCGCAATACAATGATTCCAGAAATTGTTTTGCGCCTGCGGGAATACGGCGTCGATGTGTTTGTTTCTGACCCTGTCGTGGATCAAGACGAAGTGTTTCTTAATCTTGGAATTCGTCTTGTAGCGAATGAACATATCTGTGATGCGGATTGTGTCGTGTTTGCCGTTGCGCACCGGGTGTTTAAAAACCTTTCGGCTGAGGCGCTGGCGGGCATGTATCGACACGTTGATGGAATGCCCAAAGTACTTATTGATCTTAAAAGTATGTTTTGCGAAGAAGAGCTAAGTAATAGGAACTTTCTTTACTGGAGCCTGTGAGATCTATGAAGGAGGGAGCGGCTTGAAAATAAAAAAGACTATGGCGCGCTGCGTTTCGCTGATGCTTGGCCTGTTTATTGCGGTATCAGGATTTTCGGGCTGCGGCTATTGGGAGAAAAAGACGGTAACCGCCTCTATGAGTGTAAAATATGACGCATCTGATGCCATCGCACAGTCTTTAAACAAGCTATCAGAGCACCCCACGAATTATGCGGAAATTCTCACAGGCGTCGAGGCCGTGGATAAAGTAATCGCTCTAACGTTTGACGGTTTTCCATCTTCAGAAGCAATGACACATGTATTTGCGCTTTTAGACCGATATCAGGCAAAAGCCGCCTTCTTCATGACCGGCATGGAAGCGGCAGAGGGCGAGCATATTGTACTAAAGATTGCAGAAAAAGGGCATTCGGTCGGGTGCGGCACGCTATACGGGCTGACGCACATGGAAGAAAAGAGCGCCGAGGAGCTTGTGGCGGATTTTGCCCATTCCAGCGTTATTTTCGGCGATATTCTAGGCAAAGCCCCAGATTTGCTTAAATGCCGCTCGACGGTATATAACGAAAAGGTTTTATCTGCGGCGTCCGCTGCTGGTTTTAAATATGTCGTTCAAAGCAATAAGTACATAAACTATCAGAGCTTTAAGGATTATGAATCTGCCTTGGGATATGTATCCAGACTGGAGAGAGGCAATATTCTAACCATAAAGCTGTCAGGGGTACTCGAAGAGGATGAATATACCGCTGGTACCAAGGACGCATATATGCCCGGTGAACGCCAGCCTGGTATTGATGATGGAAACCAGAAGGAAAGCGATAATGAAAAGCGGCTACTGCAGGTTATTGAATGGGTGTTAAAAGCCGCAGAAGAGTCTGAATATAAAATTGTTTCCCCCACGTCTCTGCAGAGTGTTAAATCCTTTGGAACTAATCGGGAAGCACGTCAAGTGCAATACCAGCAATACCGGCAAGAAAATCAAGGCTATCTGGCAAGCCCAATCAATATGGTTTATACGACCGAGCGGGCGGCTGGGCTAACCTTTTACGGCGTTGAGAATCAGGAATCATTGGACGGTGTTCTGGCTACGCTGAAGCAGCTCGGTGCACAGGGGACTTTCTTTGTTTCAGAAGCTGATATTAATGAACGGCCAGATGCCATTAAAAAAATTCTGGCTGCCGGTCATGAGGTTGGTGCTGCAATTTTACCTAAAAACGGGCTTGACTACAATGCGGTGTGTGAACAACTATTTTTGGTTCAAAGCCTGATGAAGTATCGCTTTAATGTGAATATACAGCTTGCAAGTCAAGTTCATGGCGCCATACCAGCCGAGGTGCGTGAGGCGGTTTCTGCCATGGATTTGCGCCTTATTGGTTATTCTAGTGTCGTGGATACAAGCGGCAATAGAGGCGGCGCACAAACTCTCATAGAGACATTGTTCAAAAGTTCTAATTATACAATTAAACGGGGGCAGATTCTATATTTCAGAATGGATTATAATCAGCAGGTTAACGGCTTGGCCGCGCAGGTATTGCAGCTTATTTATACCAATATTTTGCCTAATACGGCAAATATCAACAACGGTGCTTTATATGCGCTCAAGGGTGTTTCACACCTTGCAAATGGGGCTGGAACTTATCTTTATCCTGTGCCGAACGGCAGATTATTGCCCGAAGTGAGGAATAAAATTTTTGCGGGGCAACTAAAGAATAAATCTGTGTTGTCTCAGTACCAGCACATCCGTTCCAGATATATTGGCAATCCCGATGTATCGTCTGCCAAAGAGCTTCCCGGCTTTTCCGAAAAAGAAATTAAAACACTGGATATGGTCGGAAAGGTCGATACAAAGGGTGCTAATGTTATTTTTCTGACATTTGACGATTGGGGTACCGATCACTCAATTAATCGGGTTTTAGATGTGTTACAAAAACATCGTGTTAAGGCGACTTTTTTTGTATGCACGGCCTATGTTTATGCAAACCCCAACCTGTTGCGCGCCATCGGGGAGCAAGGTCACGATATTGCCAGTCATACCGATGGCCATCTGATGCTCGCTGATAGCATCACGGAAAGTGAGAATAAGTCTATCACGACCGAGTCGGCACAGACGCTCCAAAAGGATGTGGTAATATCTTATCAGACTTTACAGAGTGTGGTAGGTGATTTGCGCAATGAAAAGGGGAGACCGGTACTTACTACACTATTTAGACCACCGACGCTTTCCGTAAGTAAAAAAGGTCTTGAAACGATATTTGACTGTGGCTACACCCATAGCATCAGCGGCGACTTCAGCACAGGCGACTATAAGGCTAACAGCGAGGAGGAACTATTCACACTGCTCACGGTGGGGATGGAAATCCCCTGGGAAGATAGTATTAGAAAAATCTCAGGCGGTAGTATTGTAGTAATGCATATGTGCGAAACTGCCCGCTACACACCCGAAGCGCTAGATAAATTTCTTTCATGGAATGAGGCACAGCCTGCAGAAAGCAGATTTGTTTTTGCCAGACTCAGTGAATACCTTTAAAATATAATTCGGAAAATACAAAGGGGGGATGCACGTGCCGACAGCAACTAAGTTGAAGAAGAGGCAAGACAAAAAAGAGGCTTCTGATACCCTGCTAAGCCCCAGGCAGGACCGGAGATTGCTAGCCAATGTTCCAGATGAGAGTGGCGAAAGAAGCAACACAGACCGCCGGGGCAGCAACAACAAGGGCTGTGCAAGCTTTGAAGAATATATTTTAAAAAGCAAAGCCGGCATCCGCTATCAAGCCGCTATACGGGTGCGTGCCAAATGCCGGTTGTCTTTTGGACGTAAAAAATCACTTAGCGTACAGGGTGTGGATATTTCCTCGACCGGTATGCTGCTTCGGCTATCCGCAGAGACGGAGCTTGAAACGCTGTGCAAGGCCAATGTTATAAAACTGAAGTTTCGCATAAAAGCTGGCGCGATGCCAGAAGGCTATGAGATGCAGGTTAATATCGCGGCAAAGGTTGTCAGGGCCTTCACCGATGATGATGGCACCTACTTCTGTGGCATTGAGTTTGAAGAGGATTTAAGCCGGTATGCAGTGGAGCATAAAGACAAACATGCACTGGCAATTTCCAGTCTGTTTATGTTTTTCATTGTTGTATTTATCATTCTGATGCGCGCCGAAAGCGTACTCTATTTTAAATTCAACCGGATACTTTATTTTTATAGCATTGTTACCGCAGCGT
>JAEWNU010000315.1 GCA_023456995.1 Bacillota bacterium | reverse complement strand
CTTGTGTGAAAATTTCGGCGACCCCATTGGCGAAGGGCTTTATGCTTTCCCGCCACCAAAAAGGTTGGCGGACTGTACCGTTGAAGATCTTGCCCCGCTGCGTTGCGGCTTTCGGGCACGTTATCTTGTTGATGCTGCGCAGAAGGTCTGCGACGGCACAGTGCAGCTCGACGCCCTAGCTACCCTTCCGTTGGAGGATGCGCGGGCCATGCTGATGCAGATTGTTGGCGTGGGCCGCAAAGTGGCTGACTGCGCGTTGCTGTTCGGATTTTATCGGCTCGAATGCTTCCCGGTTGACGTGTGGATTGGCCGCGCGCTCAAGGAGCTTTTTGCCGACGGCTTCCCGGAGGAGCTATCCCCCTACGCTGGGATTGCGCAGCAGATGCTGTTTCACTATATGCGCACCCGGCCAAAGCAAGAAAAAGCAGATACATAATTGAACAACCCGCGGCAGGGTTGCTTCGCTTTTTGTTTGTCGTCTTCACTATAGTAATATGTATGGTACACCACCACGCTTTGCAAGCTTTTTTAAAAGTAATTAGATCTTTTGGCTTTATATCAATTTAAAAAGCAGCGCTTTCTCCAATTGGAAAAAGCGCTGCTTTTTTGAATATTTAAAGATCTGTGATGCTCACAAGGTCGATATCCGCCATCCGCTTTTTAGAAAGCAGGCAATCGGCCAATGCGTTAGCGGTATCAAGTGCCGTCAAGCAGACGATGGAATGATCCACCGCACGTCGGCGTAACCGTACCGACTGACTGGCCTTGGGGTTTGCTCCCCCTTTTGAGGTAGAGATCACATAGTGAATCTTGCCAGAGTCGATTAAATCCATAACATTTGGTGACGCCTCCTGCATGGGGCGCACCGAGTTGGTGGCAACCATCTCTTTATTAAGCGCCAGCGCAGTGCCGGGTGTTGCATAAAGTTCAAACCCGAGCTTTTCAAACTTTTCAGCAATTTTTGTGATCTCAGGTTTATCGGTATCGCGCACCGAGATCAGCACGCCACCGCGTTCCTCGAGCTTGTAGCCCGCGGCGACAAGGCCCTTTAACAGCGCCTCCTCAAAGGTTTTTGCGATGCCAAGCACCTCGCCAGTCGATTTCATTTCCGGGCCAAGCTGCACATCGACGCCGCGCAGCTTTTCAAAGCTGAACACAGGTACTTTAACAGCCACATAGGGCGCATCCGGGTAAAGACCAGTACCGAATCCCAAATCCTTGAGCTTTGCGCCAAGCATAATCTTGGTGGCAAGGTCCACCATTGGCACACCGGTCACTTTACTGATATAAGGTACCGTACGCGACGAACGCGGGTTGACCTCGATGACATAAACCTCGTCGTTATACACCACATATTGCACGTTGACCATGCCGATAACCTTGAGCGCACGCGCCAGCTTGCCAGTGTAGTCGATGATGATATCCTTAATGCGGGGTGAGAGCGTACGGCACGGATAAACAGAAATTGAGTCACCGGAGTGGATGCCGGCACGTTCGACATGCTCCATGATGCCCGGAATCAAATAATCCTCGCCGTCACATATAGCGTCGACCTCGACCTCGGTACCCATCATATACTTATCGACCAGCACAGGGTTTTCAAGCATGGTGGCGGTGATGATACCCATGTATTCGATGACTCGCTCCGAGTTGTGAGCGATGACCATATTCTGTCCGCCCAGCACGTAGGAAGGGCGCAGCAGCACCGGAAAGCCGAGATCCTCCGCCGTCTTAACCGCTTCTTCGGTTGTCATGACGGTATGGCCCTTAGGACGCGGAATCTGGCACTGTTCCAGTATTTCGTCAAAGCGCTCACGGTCCTCGGCGGCATCCACCGAGTCGGCGCAGGTGCCCAGAATACGTATGCCTTTTTTAGCCAGATGACTGGTCAGCTTGATAGCGGTCTGTCCACCGAACTGTACCACCACACCATAGGGCTTTTCAGTCTCAAGAATGCTGTCGACGCTTTCAGGCGTAAGCGGGTCGAAATAGAGTCTATCACCTGTATCAAAATCAGTAGAAACCGTTTCTGGGTTGTTGTTGACGATGATGGCCTCACAACCTTCTTCTTTAAGCGCCCAGACACAGTGAACAGAGCAATAATCAAACTCAATGCCCTGACCGATGCGGATGGGTCCTGAACCGAACACGATAACTTTTTTCTTGTCGTTGGCATGGTTTTTTATAAACTCTGCCGCCTCGTTCTGGTCGTCGTAGGTGGAGTAGAAATAGGGCGTCTCAGCCGGAAATTCAGCTGCGCAGGTGTCAACCATCTTATAGCTGGCAAAGCGGTGAAAAGGCGCAGGGTCAACGCCAGTCATCTTCTGAATCATGCTATCCAAAAAGCCAAACTTCTTAGCACGCATATAGATGGCCTCGTCCAACTTACCCTGTTCGAGAATCTGTTGCATTTGGACAAGATTTAAAAACTTATATAAGAACCAGCGATCGATACGCGTGATTCGAAAGATTTCCTCAACGCCCTCGATTCCGCGGTAAAGCGCTTCATAGATAGCGAACAGACGCACGTCGTCGCAAGTTTGTACGCGGGTCATAATCTGTTCGTCACTCTCATTGGCCAGAAGCGGTGAACGCATCGAGTCAAGCTTTAGCTCCACCGACTGCGCAGCCTTCATCATTGCCTGTTCAAAGCTGGTACCGATGCTCATGACTTCGCCAGTCGCCTTCATCTGAGTTCCAAGCTTCTTTTCGCCGTAGATGAACTTATCAAATGGCCAACGCGGATATTTAACGACAATATAATCGAGCGCCGGCTCAAAGCAGGCGTAAGTGCAGCCGGTTACAGCATTGACAATCTCATCGAGAGTGTAGCCAATCGCAATTTTGGTCGCCACTTTGGCAATGGGGTAGCCGGTTGCCTTGGAAGCAAGCGCCGACGAACGGGATACACGGGGGTTGACCTCGATTACTGTATATTCAAAGCTATCGGGGTTTAAGGCAAACTGGCAGTTGCAGCCGCCTTCAACACCCAGCGAATCGACAATTTGCAGCGAGGCGGTCCTGAGCATCTGATATTCTTTATCGGCCAGTGTAACCGCCGGGGCGATAACAACCGAATCACCAGTGTGCACGCCAACCGGGTCAACGTTTTCCATCGAGCAAACGGTGATGAGGTTGCCCTTGGAATCTCGAATGACCTCGAACTCAATTTCCTTCCAACCTGCGACGCAACGCTCGACGAGAATCTGGTGAATTGGTGAATGGCGCAGGCCACTTGCGGCAATCTCACGCAGGTCAGCAATATCACTGGCGATGCCACCACCTGTTCCGCCTAGGGTGAACGCCGGGCGCACGATAACCGGGTAGCCAATCTCGTCAGCAAAGCCCAGCGCATCGTCTAGTGTGGTGACGACCTTGGATGGAATGCAGGGCTGTCCGATGGACTGCATTGTATCTTTAAACAGTTGGCGGTCCTCAGCCTTGTCAATTGTCTCTGGTCTGGCACCAAGCAGCTTGACATTATGTGCATCTAAAAAACCATCCTTGGCAAGCTGCATCGAAAGGGTCAGGCCGGTCTGGCCGCCCAGGGTGGAAAGTACGCTATCCGGCTTTTCAATTTCAATGATGCGCTTGATCGTCTCGAGGGTCAGCGGCTCAATATAAATGCGGTCTGCCATGCGCTTATCCGTCATAATCGTTGCAGGGTTTGAGTTGATAAGCACCACCTCAAGCCCTTCCTCTTTGAGAGCGCGGCAGGCCTGTGTGCCCGCGTAGTCAAACTCGGCGGCCTGTCCAATCACGATGGGGCCCGAGCCAATCATCAATACTTTCTTTATATCCTTGCGCAGCGGCATAATTACTTGCCCTCCTTGCTCTTATCAATCATGGCAATGAAGTTATCAAACAGATAGGCGGTATCGGCAGGTCCAGCGCATGCCTCAGGGTGAAACTGCACTGTAAAAACCGGCGCTTGAAGATACATAACGCCCTCGCAGGTACGATCGTTTGCATTGACGTGACTCACCTTTGCGATCTCAGGGTTAAGCGAATCAGCCAGCACCTCATAACCGTGATTCTGGGTCGTGACATAGGTGCGGTCGCTTGCCAGATCGATTACCGGCTGGTTGCCGCCGCGGTGACCGTAGCTCATCTTGACAGTTTTTCCGCCCATGGCCAGTGCCATCAGCTGATGACCAAGGCAGACACCCATCACCGGCAGTCCCATTGTGACGATCTCGCGCAGATTTTCTATAACCTCGACATTCTCCTCGGGGTCACCGGGGCCATTTGAGAGTACGATGCCGTCCAAATTCATCTCTTTGAGTTGGGCGGCCGGGGTACGCGCTGGCACAATTGCAACGTCGCAGCCACGCGCACGCAGGCTCTCGCGAATGTTGCGCTTATAGCCAAAATCGAGCAGCGCTACGCGGTACTTTTTATGCCCATGCGCCGGATAGATCTTAGTCGCTGTGGCAGTAACCGAATCAACCGCCTTGGTAACGGTGTATTTTGCAATTTCAGCCAGCAGCTTATCTTTGCCCAGCTCTTCAATCGGCACTGTGGTAATCACGCCGTTCATAACGCCATGCTCACGCAGGCGGCGGGTTAGCGCGCGGGTATCAATATCGAACAATCCGATGGTGTTGTGTTTTTTCAAAAAGAGATCGATGCGTTCCTTGGCACGGAAGTTAGAAGGGGAGTCACACCACTCGCGCACAATATAACCCTTCATATAAATTCCATCCGATTCGACATCATCGTCGTTGGTTCCGTAGTTGCCGATCAGCGGAAAAGTTTGTACTGCAATCTGACCAAAATAGCTCGGATCAGTCAGTGTTTCCTGGCATCCTGTCATACCTGTGGTAAAAACCACCTCACCAATGGCCGTTCCGGTTGCGCCGAACGATCCACCCTCAAATACCGTTCCGTCGGCCAACATCAGCCACGCCCGGTCTGCATTATAAATTGACATGCGGCTCCTCCTATTCAAACAGGGTATTTTTATTCATATCTTCTGAATTAGATGTATAAAACAAATAAATCCACTTCTTGCTTTCTTAGCATTATAACCTAACCAAAGCACATTGTAAAGTAGCTTAAAGTATTTGCAAAAGGGTTTTATTTCTTTTAACATCTATACGTTGCGCGGGACTTTATAGCGTTTATATATTAAAAAAGGAACGACAAAGCGCTCCTTTTTTATGAATAAATATTCAAAT
>JAEWNU010000314.1 GCA_023456995.1 Bacillota bacterium | reverse complement strand
AACATACCCTGCAACTCTTCAAAGGTTAACACAAAATCCACGTCGCTGCGAACAGTTCGGCGCGAAGCCTCCAGTTTTTTAGCAGCGCAGGGGCCAATAAATACGACGCGCGCATTGGGCCGGTTCTTTTTAACCATACGTGCCGTCAGAACCATGGGAGTGAGCGCCATCGAAATATAGGGTTCAAATTCAGGGAAAAGTTTCTTGGCCATCACGCTCCACGACGGACAGCAGCTCGTCGCCATAAAAGGCTGATCGGCGGGCACTTTCTCAAGAAAATCATGTGCCTCTTCAATGGTGCACAGATCCGCGCCGACAGAGACATCGACCATATCAGCAAAGCCAAGCTTCTTCATTGCCGCCATCAGTTTCTGTGGGGTCACCTTATCTCCAAACTGTCCGACAAACGCCGGGGCGACCGCCGCGACAACCTCATCGCCCTCTTTGATAGCATGAATCAACTGAAAAATCTGACTCTTGTCCGCAATGGCGGAAAAGGGGCAGTTGACAAGGCACATGCCACAGCTGACACACTTATCGTAGTTAATTTTGGCACGACCGAACTCATCGCTTTCAATTGCGTCCATGCCGCAGGCCGCAGCACAGGGGCGCTCAATCTTTATAATGGCATTATAGGCGCAATGGTCGATACACTTGCCGCATTTAATGCACTTATCCTGGTCGATAACGCTTTTGTTACCCTTCACCGTTTTTACGGCATCCTTGGGACAGACCTCTCGACAGGGGTGCGCAATACAGCCCTGACAAGCATCGGTCACCCGCACCTGTTTGGTGGGGCAGGCATTGCACGCAAAAGAAATAATATTGACCAGTGGCGGATCATAATACTTGCTGGCAATGGCGCTTTCGATTATACCGTCGCTGACCGGGGAGTGTTCCGCCACCGGGCGCAGCGGCAGGCCAATGGCCAAGCGCAGGCGCTCAGCGATAATGGCACGCTCTAAAAAAATATTTTCGCGGTTGGCAGCCACCTCACCCGGAATTATTTTAAAAGGTAGCGCAGCAATGCGGGAATAGTCACCGCCCTCATATGCCAGGCGGGCAATTTCGGTAAAAACACTTCTTCTGATGTCGTTTACAAATGTGTGTACGCCTCTCACGAGTAATCTCCCTTCACTTTATGTGCATGAAGCATAATATTTAAACTTCTATTTTGTTTAATTCCTCGATATTATAGCAAGTTATCCTGTCATTTACAATAGGTAAATGCAAGTCAAGCTGTCATTTTACACATATTTGAATGTAAATATTTTATTCATCTTAAAACCACACCACTTTTATGCTTTTCATTGCGTTTTATTTGCTTTTTATTGTATAATAATCGCAAAGCACTAAATTACCAATAGCCCGCCTCAAAATGCGGCAACCGCCTTTTGAGGGACAATTATACCACTGCGCGCTTTGCGCTTGTGGTATTATAGCTGCATAACAGCTATAATACCGAAACAATGTCCAACGGCTCGCCCCTACGGGGCAACCGCCTTTTGAGGGACAATTATACCACTACGCGCTTTGCGCTTGTGGTATAAATAAGTAAAGATATTATCAGTCGAAGGAGACTAAACCATGACCGAAGCCCAGAAGCTTATCCGAAACTTCTGCATCATTGCGCATATCGACCACGGCAAAAGCACGTTGGCCGACCGCATTCTGGAAAAGACCAATACAGTCGCGCTGCGAGATATGTCCGAACAATTGCTCGATAATATGGATATCGAGCGTGAACGCGGCATTACCATCAAGTCGCGCGCTGTGCGGCTCAACTATAACGCCAAGGACGGCAAAACCTATGCCTTTAACCTGATTGATACGCCCGGACACGTCGATTTTAACTACGAAGTTTCCCGCTCGCTGGCTGCCTGCGAGGGCGCGATTCTGGTTGTGGACGCCTCGCAAGGCATTGAGGCGCAAACACTGGCCAACACCTACCTCGCCATAGAGCACGATCTTGAAGTTGTGCCGGTTATCAATAAAATTGATCTGCCCGCTGCAGACCCAGACCGCGTCTGCCACGAGGTGGAGGATATCATCGGCATTCCCGCATTAGATGCACCCCGCATCTCAGCCAAACAAGGCATCGGCATCGAAGAGGTGCTTGAGCGCGTGGTATCTAATATTCCCGCACCACAGGGAGATGACACCGCGCCACTTAAGGCGCTGATTTTCGATTCCTGCTACGACAGTTACAAGGGCGTCATCGTTTATGTGCGCGTAAAAGAGGGTTGCCTTAAAACTGGTATGAAGATAAAGATGATGGCATCAAACGCGCAGTTTCAGATTGTGGAATGCGGCGTAATGGGCGCCGTCAGCCTTGTCCCCACCGGTAGTCTATCCGCAGGTGAAGTGGGTTATTTCACTGCCTCGATCAAAACGGTTCAGGATACGCACGTCGGCGACACCGTGACGAGTGTTGAGCGCCCTGCCGCTGCGCCGCTGCCCGGTTACCGCAAGGTTAACCCGATGGTTTTCTGCGGCATCTACCCAGCAGACGGTGCTAAATATCCCGATCTGCGCGACGCGCTGGAAAAGCTGAACCTCAATGACGCCTCGCTCTCGTTCGAGCCGGAAACTTCAATGGCTTTAGGCTTCGGCTTCCGTTGCGGATTTTTGGGACTTTTGCACCTCGAAATCATTCAAGAGCGTCTTGAGCGCGAATATAATCTCGACCTTATCACCACAGC
>JAEWNU010000313.1 GCA_023456995.1 Bacillota bacterium | reverse complement strand
GTTGTGGGACAGGCGCCGGCAAGTGTTGCTTTGGCAGCCATTCCCGGTGCGCTGTTTTATCTATGCTATGATATGCTGTTTTGCCTTCTTGTCCTTAGGCGGGGCAAATTGGCGTTGCCTCGCTTTTTGTACGGTTGCTTGGTTGCGGATATACTATCCAACATAATGGAGATTGGGCTTTCGACCGGGTTTCACTATGGGGCGCAGCCGAAGGTGTTTTATTTGGTGCTGGCAGGGGTAGCGCTGGTGCGGTCGGTGTGTGCAACAAGTTTGTTGTGGTGGCTGGGATATTATCGGCGGCTCTTGTTGCTAGAGGAACGTGAACGGCGGTACCTGCGACTGTTTCTTATGACTGCGCAGTTAAAAGATGAGCTCTATTTTCTCGAAAAGACTGCGGGCGATATTGAACGGGTCATGGGCAAGGCCTATGAGCTTTATGAGGGCCTGGCTGACGGGGCAGAGGTCGAACCAGGTAAGAACCGCCAGTTGGCGCTGATTATTGCGCGCGATGTTCACGAGGTCAAAAAAGGACATTTGCGCATTTTAAAAGGCATTGAAGCGGAGGTGGAAGCCGCCTATGACCGGGAGGTCATGCAGATTGCGGATTTAATGAAAATTCTCAAGGAATCTGCCCGCAAAACTTTTGACCGAAAGAAGCCACAGAAAATCCGCGTGATTATCCGCGTTGAGCATGATTTTGTGACTAGAGAGCATCATCGGCTTATGTCGATTCTGCGCAATTTGGTCACGAATGCCATCGAGGCGATGGAGCAGGCGGATACAAGCGGAACCATCAAGGTGGAGGAGTTTTTGGAAGGAGAGAGCATCGTTTTTCGAGTGGAGGACGATGGACCGGGTGTGCCAGCACGCATGCAGGATAAGATTTTTAACATCGGTTATTCGACCAAGTTTAACCCGGTTACGGGCGATATCAACCGTGGCGTGGGGCTTGCGGCGGTGAAATCGCTCACTGAAGAGCTGGGCGGTTTGGTGACGATGAAGACGGTAGAGGGGCACGGCTGCCTTTTTTTAGTGCGCATTCCACGCGCACAGCTGGAGGAGGATTATGCGGATTTACATCATTGAAGACGACCCCACGGTCGTGGCCGTGTTAGAGGGTATTATTGAAGGCGAAGATCTGGGCGAAGTCTGCGGAACAACCGAAGATGGTCATGTGGATCTTGCCCAGATTGCGGCCTGTGGTCCCGACCTCATTCTAATAGACCTGCTGATGCCAGACATGGACGGCATACAGGTTGTGCGCGAATTAAAGGCTCGACAGTCTTCAGCCCGGTTTATTATGATATCACAGGTCAGTGCAAAAGAGATGGTGGCTAAAGCCTATGAAGCCGGTGTGGAATTTTTTATCCACAAGCCAATTAATCTGTTTGAGATTAAACGGGTGGTTGGCAATGTGGCACAGCAGATTGAGCAGGCGCGTACGCTTTCCAGCATCCAAAATATGCTGCACGCCGGGTTGCAGGGTGCTGCACACACCGCCCCTGCCAGCCGTGAAGAGGTTTGGCGCCAGCGCCTTAAAAGCATACTCATCCAATTGGGCATGGCGGGAGAGAAGGGTTCAAAGGATATTATTGAATTATGTGTCACACTGTTGCGCCGGCGTGAAACGGTGTCGCAGGTGGGGATGCGCACGCTTTGCGCCCAGCTGGGTAGTAACCCTAAGTCAACCGAACAGCGTATCCGGCGTGCGATCGAACGCGGTTTGCATCATTTGGCGAGCCTTGGCGTGGAGGACTACGGCAACGAAGTATTCATACAATACGCCTCCCGGCTGTTTCCGTTTGGTGAGGTGCGCGCTGAGATGGCGCGAATTCAAGGCAAGGGGCCAAGCGGGAAGGTCAATTTAAAGAAGTTTATCGACGGCATGGTAATTTTGGCAGAAGAAATTTGAGGCTTTTGTCGTTGAAACAAAAACAATATATTGAAAAGAGGCTAAAATTGAAAATTATTGTAAAATTATATTGAAAAAGGTGTTCAATTAATAATTTTGCAAAAATTAAGGACTATTAAGTAATATTTTACAGCATATATTGAATAACTTTATGTGAATCTAATAAGATTGAAGCAAAAAATTCTTCATTGCCGCTGCTTTGCAGCGGTTTTTTTATTTTTAAAACGAATTTTATTGGCAATACTAACAAAAGTACTTGGGGTATGATTAGAACAATTGTAGAATCGATTTTCAAATTCGACACATTTTGACGCCAATTGAAGAACAGCTATTACACTCAGAACAAACACAGGAACAAAACTGTGAATTGCCGGGCAAGAGCCTGAAGGTCGCGCTTTTAAAGAAAGACGACAACGCGGGGGGGCAGGCGGGTAGTTTGAAAGAAATATGACGCGCATGGGGTCAACGATCTAAAATGTGGACCACCCACCGCGGCAATATTTAACGCACAGGGGACGCCTTAGGGGAAAAGCGTCCGGGCACTTTCGGATACCCGCCGCAAAAAAGACAGTGGAAGGCTAAAGAATAGCGCACCGCTGTGTAATGGGTTTTGATGCCCGCCGGAATACCTGACACAAGGTGATTTTGTCTTTTAGTCTGGCAACGAATGATTTATGGGAGGAAATATGTCTATGGAGCTGTCTTTTAATTTAGTTGAAACATTTGGTCTTTCGGTTGTAGTTTTATTATTCGGTAAATTCCTGGTTGACAAAATCGGATTTCTGAACAAATTTTGTATTCCGGCCCCGGTTGTGGGCGGTCTGCTGTTCTCGCTGCTAAACCTGGCGCTTAACGTCAGTGGCACAGCAACCATCAAACTGGACACCGGCCTACAAAGCTTTTTCATGATCTGCTTTTTCACCACGGTAGGCTTTGGCGCAAGCTTGGCTGTTCTTAAGAAAGGCTCAGTAGCTGTTGTTGTGTTTTTGGGCGCGGCGAGCTTGCTGTGCGTATTCCAGAATGCTGTCGGTGCAGGTATTGCCGCACTGATGGGTCAAAATCCGCTGCTCGGCGTGGCTGTAGGCTCGGTTCCCATGACCGGCGGTCATGGTACTTCCGCTGCTTTTGGTCCCATGATGGAAGCAGCCGGTTTAACAGGCGCTTCTACCATCGCAGTCGCTGCGGCGACCTTCGGCTTGGTCAGCGGCAGCCTGATGGGCGGCCCGATTGCTAACCGTCTGATTCGTAAACGTAACCTGAAGGCTGGCGTGGCAAATGCTGCCACCAACAATTCTGTCATTGAAGAGACAAAGGTTATTTTAAGCAGCGGTCACATGTCCACCGCATTTTTCCAGATTGCCATTGCAATGTTCCTTGGCAGCTATGTTTCTAAGTTGATCGCCTTAACCGGATTGACTGTACCGGCTTATATCGGTTCGATGCTCGTAGCAGCTTTCATGCGCAACTTCTTCAAGGACGGAACATCCAAAGAAATTCGCATTGCCGAAATTCAGGCTCTGGGCGACATTTTCCTCGCTGTTTTCTTGGCTCAGGCGCTGATGTCACTGAAGCTCTGGGAGCTGGCAAGCCTGGCATTGCCGCTGGTTGTTATCCTGCTGGCACAGGTCGTTCTGATGTACTTGTACGCAAACTTTGTTACCTTTAACGTTATGGGCAGAGACTATGACGCTGCGGTTCTTTCTGCTGGCCACTGCGGATTCGGCATGGGCGCAACCCCCAATGGTGTTGCCAACATGACCGCGGTTGTAACCAAGTATGGCCCTTCGCCGAAAGCATTCTTTGTTCTCCCGATTATCGGCGGACTGTTTATCGACTTCGTCAACTCCTTTGTCATACTGTTCTTCATAAATGCATTGAAGTAACACGTACTTTCTGCTAAGCGCCGTCGGGGCTTCGTTGTCTGGAATGAGCTTTATGCCATTCTTACAGCGGAGTCCCGATGGTTTTATTTTTAATTGTGGTGTTGGTCTTTTTTAATGTGGGTTTCTGCCTGTTTTTGACGAGTACTCTAAACCGATAATTCAAACGCTGATGCATAAACTAACTAAAAAACAAAGGAGGAGTTTTGGTGGAGCAAAATAATTTGGCGCGAAATACACTGGATCAAATTCCCTCGCCAGCACCTGACGCCCGCAACATCACAGCTTTGGTCAAAGAAGGCGGTAAGGTTACCGGCTATCAGCTCTCTGATAACACGGTTCTGGATAAAACACAGGCCGTCGCACTGGCGCGGGAAGGTGGCATCAGGGGCGTGGGCATCGCTCACCGGGGTGACACAGAATATCTAAAATCGCTGCCCGACGGCAGTGACGGCAACAACCTGAGTAATCTGTCCTCAATTTCTCCCGAAAATAAGGGGTAAAACGCAAGCAGGGCGGCTGCAATTAGCAGCCGCCCTGTCAATTAGAAGCCATGGGTTTTTGAACACTTTTTGTCGAAAGTGCATTTGACTATTGTGGAAGATCAAACTTTTCGAACACCCATGCGGTCAGCTCATTGAGCGAAGGATGGATAATCATCGAATCATTAATGGGCGCATAGGTTCCAATATCGGGGCACAAAATTCTAAGCATTTCAAAATCCTTGGCGCTTATTGACCGACACTTCTTCTGGCACTGATAACCCGCATTCATCAGGTAGACAAATGGCTGAAGCAGAACAGAGGACTGCGGGCCGACAATGTGAACGCCAAGAATTTTTTTGTTTTCGTCAACAATCATCTTTACAAAGCCGTTGTCTTCATCGCGGTAGTGGTAGCCCATCGCCCTGCCGCCTACAACTTCTGAATAATAATTTTTAGCGGTCTGATAAGTCAGCCCCTTTTGCTGGACCTCTTTTTCGGTCATGCCGACATGCGACACCTGTGGGTGCGTAAAAATGGTCCACGGAACCGTGTCATAGCGCGCCTCGCTTTTTTCGTCTTCTGAGAAAAGGTTGCGGATTAAAATTTGTGCCTCATAGTTGGCTTTGTGCCTAAACTGATATTTGCCGTTGATGTCGCCCAAGGCCCAGATATGTTCCTGCGAGGTCTCAAGATAAGCGTTTGTAATAATCCAACCTTTACTATCTACCGCTACACGCGCTTTTTGGAGCGCGAGGCTGTCGGCGTTGGATTGCACGCCGGCAGCCACCAAAATCTCCTCGCATTCCACAACTGTGCGTTGGCCGGTGAGGCGGTTTTGAGTGGTCAGCTGCTTTTGACCGTCCTTGGAAGTAACCGAAAGAATGTCGCTGTCGTTAAGCACGGTAATACCCGCCCGGATAAATTGTCTTTCGACAAACTGTGCCACCTCAGTTTCTTCTTTGTTCAATATGCCGCTTGTGCGTGAGATGATGGTGACCTGCGTGCCAAAAGCGGAAAAAATGTGGGCAAATTCAGCTCCGATGGCGCCGCTGCCGACAATGACAAGGCTTTTCCACGGCTTTTTGGGGAATTTCTCACCAAAAAAGCTTTCGGATGTAATATAACCGGTATCTTCGAGCCCCTCGACTTTAGGCACAAAGCTTCTGGCACCTGCTGCAAGAATAAAACGGTCGCCTGAAATGATTTCATCCGCCTGACCGGGCTGAGAAATGACCATACGGTTAGTGTCAACAAAAGCAGCACTACCTTTATAAACCGTCAGGTTCGGGATGCTTTGCAGATTTTTTTCAATCGTTTTATTAAAATCAATCTGCTCCCACATCCTACTAGAAATTGTTTCCCAGTCCATCTGCACGGAGCCTGTCCGAATGCCGAATCTTTCGGAGGTTTGTGCCTCACGGATGAAATCCGCGGGATAGACCAGCATTTTAGACGGAATGCAGCCCTTGGTCAGGCATGTGCCGCCAAACTTCGATTTTTCAATAATTGCGCAGCTTAGCCCTTTGTTTAAGGCGGCTTCCATCACCATAAGACCGGCTCCGCTGCCTACAATGACAATATCAAAATGCTTCAAAAAAACGCCTCCTTTAAATATCCTCCCCATCTGTCGACGGCCAGATGACTTAATGCATCCGGCTTGGCAATGGCGGATGTTATAAACCGCTAGTTATCATAAGAGGTTTCTATTTCTATCATGACCATTTTTAATTTAACATAAAACCTAAGCGATTAGAAG
>JAEWNU010000312.1 GCA_023456995.1 Bacillota bacterium | reverse complement strand
GCATCAACAATTTATGCGCGCAATTCTTACATGATATCTAACTGTTCAGGCCAACAAAAAAACGTAATCGCCGCCTTTAATTCTTAAAAACAAAGAATCGTTTCAACAGATGTATATCGGCTTGATAGCGGGAAAAATTACATAATAAAGTTAATTCACTATAACAGCGCAATTATTGCAAAAAGCGTCAGTTTGGAGCTATATACTTTTAGTATTAATTGAAATATACAAATTGCCGTAAAAATCTCTTTGATTCCAGTTGGCATAATCCCCTAATAAACCACTCTTGACCGGCGGCAGCTCTAGTCGCGTAAAAAGGAGAACACCATGAAAAATTTTTCTAAATTAGCTGAAAAGGTGATCGGGCTGACCTCGGCTGTAACGCGTTACCCCATTACAACAGCTTTTTTGTTGCTGGCAGCTGCCACAAATTCCTACGCTTTTACTACTGGCAAAACCTATGATAAGGCATTTATGGCCTGCATCGTTGGAGCAGTATTGTCTGCGGTTTCGCAAGCGGCATTTGAACGTTTTTTTGAGAAGCAATCTGTTCGGCTGGTGTTGGGGCTTTTTAGCATTGCATTGGCGGGGGCATATTATCTTCTAATTCGCCCAGTTCCCGACTACAACATCCAAAACAGCGTGAGGACGGCCGTTGCCGTGTTCGCATTGGTTTTTGCTTATATCCTGATACCCGCTGTTAAGAGTCGCATCAGCTTTAATGAAAGTTTTATGGCTGCTTTTAAGGCTTTATTCCAATCCATATTGTATGCGGCTGTTTTTTTTATTGGTTGCAGACTAATTATTACTGCTATTGATACGTTAATTACTCGCGTAGGCTCTGACATTTATTTTCACACGATGAATCTGGTGTTTGTGCTGCTTGCGCCGATATTGTTTTTATCGCTGATTCCGGTTTATCCAGGGCGGTTCAGCTTAGACAGCAGCGCGACGCCCGCAGCATTTGCGCGGGAGGAAACCATTGCACGCGCCGCTTTTTGTCCGAAGTTCTTAGATGTCTTAATCTCTTATATCATCATTCCACTGGCGGAAATTTTTACTATCATTCTTGTTCTTTATATTTTTTTAAACATCGGCGGCGAATTCTGGCGCAACAACCTGTTGGAGCCACTGCTCATTTCGTATGCCATTGTGATTATGCTAATCCTGTTCCTTTGTGCACGTCTTGAAAACCGCATGGCGGATTTGTTTCGTAAAATCTTCCCGAAGGTGCTTATCCCTATTGTTGTGTTTCAGCTTATCGCTTCTATTTTCATCATGCGCGATACCGGCGTAACACATCCGCGTTATTTCGTTATTTTATTTGGCGTTTTTGCCGCTTGCGCCGGTGTATTGCTAAGTTTTTCACCCGTTCAAAAAACTGGCGCCGTGGCGGCTTTGCTCATTGCTTTTTCGTTTGTGTCAATCATTCCGCCAGTTGATGCGTTTACCATCAGTCGATCAAGCCAACGCCAGCGTCTTGAAACGGTGCTGACGCAAAACGGGATGCTGCAAGACAACACGCTTTTTCCCAGTGCAGACATTTCCAAAGACGACAAGCAGAAAATCGCATCATCATTAGAATATTTGTACCAGACAAATGCTGTGGAAACATTAAACTGGCTGCCCAAATCGTTTGATTATTACACCGATTTTGAAAGTACCTTCGGATTTAGCCCGTACGGCGTGCCAGATGAGGAGGGCCGATCCTTCAACGTATTTTTGCCGCCTGATTCGCCCCTTGATATTAGCGGTTATGATATTTTAATACGTGCTTCTATCGACTCAAACGTTGTCACAGACGAGACGATCTGCAATTTTGAAAGAGGCAATATAAGCTACACGCTGACCAAAACCTCGCGCGACGGCCAGCTCCACTTTGTCCTCTCCAAGGCTGGTGACGAAGAGCTTATTACGTTTAACACCGCTGAAGTCTTCTCTCGGTACAATGGATTTGCCGAACGTAAATCGATGCTCACAACAGAGCTGGCAACCTTTACGGTGGAAAATGATCGCGCCAAGCTTACTTTTGTGGTGCAAAACGCTACTATCAATACTCCATCTTACTATTACGCCGATTTTTATGTTATGGCTCTGATCAAGAAGTAGGTATAAATTAATAATACTAATAGCAGAGCGCGAGCCCCGACGTTTAAGCCGGGGCTCGCGCTCTGAAAGCAACTATTTAAAAATATGGAGGATTAATTTAGACGAATCTAAATAGTCCACCCTGTTCCAGAACACGAGCCAAACTTGCACATGCGGAATAGGGGGTGTATTTTCCGGTGACGCCTCCGGTTGAAAAGCTGCTGATTTCAAGGCAGAAATGGATGCCGTCACCTTTGAGGTCGATGACATGGGTGTTGGTGTTGACTGCCGGGTCAGAGATAACGACCGAACGGGTTTTGTCAAAGCCGATTCCAGCCAGTGCAACCGTCGCGTGTACATTAACGTTGCGTGGGTAGAGTGTGCAGGCTTCGCGGGTGCTGCATTCACAGACGACGGTGCGCTCGGTGTCATCGCGTCCCAGACTTTTGGGGCTTTTGGTCGTGACAATCGATACGTCGGTCAAAAGTGCGTTGCCATCTGCGATGCCATCAACACCGAGTATGGCACCGTGGGGCAGATAGATTTTGCGCCCGTATTTTTCCGCCAGCTCCTTTGCGTGGCGCTCAAATTCTGCGTCAGCAAAAGCCGTTACCGAAAAAATCATCACGTCGCAATGCTTGATAATGCCGTCAAAATTAGCTTTGAGCACGTTGGCGGTTGCACTTTCCACCACAAGGTCGGTCTTTTCAAGTAATGCCTCATCCTGCTCCGTTACCACGGGGAACGTCCCACCCTCGGCTGAAAAATCCAGCGCCTGTACAAACGAGACCGAAACGTCCTTATAGTCCTTTAAGCTTTCTAGCATGGTGCCGCCAATCTTGCCGCACCCTAAAAATCCGATATTCTTGTAATGTGCCATCTTTGTTTTCCTCCTTATGCGCGATAGCGCTCAATCATAGTGACAATGCGGTGCGCCGCCGCGACCGCGGCCTTGTGATCCTGCGAGAAATTCATGCGGAAGCTCATCGTAAACTGAGGCCCGAACTCTACGCCGGGCGTCACGGTTACAGACGCCTGTGTGCGCAGCAGCTTAATAAATTGTAACATACTTACCTCAAGTTTTGGAATAGTTACAAACACATAGCTTCCGGCTTCAGTTGTGCGCAATGAGCAGCCCGGGCAGGCTCTGAAAATTTTGACAAGATCGTCACGGATCGCCTCGTGCTGCCGCACACGCTCGGTCATCCAGCCCACGGGCTCAGCAAACCAGTCCTTGAACACTGCTTGACTGTATCCACCCGCACGCAGTGAGACAATGGCCTGCAGCTTTTCCATGCGTGTGATAATCTCAGCGGAACCGTAAGCCACACCAAGGCGGTAGCCGCTTAACGATTCGGTCTTAGAAGGGCCTATTATGGTAACAAGCTTTTCGGGGCGCTCAGGCAATGCACGCAGATGGGTGTAAGGCAGCGTGTCGGAGAAAATCTGGCGGCTGTAAAGTTCGTCGGCAATAACGGCGACATCGTACTGTTTAGCCAGTCGGCCAATAGTCGCCACCTCATCGGGAGAATAGATCACACCTGTGGGATTGTTGGGGTTTGAGAACAAAAAGACCTTTGCGCCATTTTTAAAGGCGGACTCCAGCTCGGTAAGATCAAGCCCCGAATAATGTTCCACGTCGTTATAATGAATTTGTACCGGCATCAACTCACCGTCGAAAAACTCCACCAGCTTTCGGTTCGCAAAATAGTCAGGCTCAACAATGGCAACCTTGTCGCCTCTGCCTACAAGCGCACCCATCGCCAAAAACAGCGCGCCCTGTGTACCGGGCGTGAGAATAATTTCGTTGTCGGCATCGACTGGCGCACCAGAGAAGGCTGCAAGTTTCTGCGCTAAATCTTTTCTCAAGTCAGCCTTGCCACGATATTCCGTGTATGCCTGTTTGCCGCCAACTTTGACACCCTCAATAAACGTCTCGAGTGTTCCAGGAATCGGCGTAAATGCATCGACGTCACCATGAGAAAAATCCACCGGTGTGCCGGGAAGATTTTCGCCTTTGGCAGGCAGTACTTCCTGTTTTTGTCTTGTTTCCTGCCCGGGGGCGGTATCCACCCCAAGCTTTTTAAACTTTTCAGTGATATAATCCATGTTCTGCTCCTCCTTGAAGTGTTTGACAGTTCGTTTCTTATAAAATCATTTTAACAAAAGGCAGCAACCGTGTAAAATTCTAAAAACGACATAACAACATGTTGATTTTGAAATACCTGTATCCATAAAAATGTTATATTGACACCCGGCTTGCCATAACCAAGCCGGAAGTTGCGCACCCCATAAAAAAAGAGTAGAATGGAGCCAGTAATCAATGGAGGAATAACAAATGTTGCGAGATATGGAATACGTCTATGCCGTTTACCAGGAGCTCAGTTTTTCTAAGGCGGCTCAGCGGCTGTTTATTACGCAGCCCGCATTGAGCAACAAAATTAAAAAGATAGAGCTCCAAATACATATGCCTCTTTTTGACCGAAGCACGACCCCAATTGGCCTTACCGCCGCAGGGCGAGCTTATATCGATGCTGTTGAAAAGATGATGGGGGTCGAAAAAGAGCTCCAGCAGCAGCTGTCTGAGCTTTCGATCAACCATTCCGGCAGTATCTCTGTCGGCGGAGCGGCCTTTTTTTGTGCGCATGTTTTGCCTGAACTTTCTGCCCTGTTTCAGGAACGATACCCCAATTGCACCGTCAATATTCTAGAGGGCAACACCGGAGATCTGACCCAGTGCCTGCAATCGGGCATTGTCGATTTTATCCTAGATGTCGACCCCATGGACAGCAATACCTTTATCGGCCAGCCAATGGGGGAGGAATATATTGTACTGGCGGTTCCCGCACATATCGCCATTAACGAACAGCTTAAAAATTATCGCCTCACCTTTGAGGAGGTGCGCGATGGTCGTTTTTACGAAGAAAACTGCCCCAAAACTGACTTGAGCTTTTTTAAACATCAGGATTTTCTGCTGTTGAAAAAGGGCAATGACATGCATCAACGCGCGCTTAAAATGTGTCGCAATGCGGGCTTTTCACCAAATGTTAAAATGTATCTGGATCAGATGCTCACCTCTTATTACGTCGCTTCAAACGGCTATGGCGTCACCTTTATACGAAACGCGATAACCCATTACGTTGAACCCACTGACAAACTGTTTTTCTACAAAATAGACGATCCCAATGTGGTGCGCGGCATCACGC
The DNA here is from genome assembly GCA_023456995.1 of Bacillota bacterium. Taxonomy (GTDB): domain Bacteria; phylum Bacillota; class Clostridia; order Oscillospirales; family Ruminococcaceae; genus Yanshouia. The sequence continues at coordinate 4,837 of JAEWNU010000312.1, read as the reverse complement.
TCTATTATAAAAAGGACACCCATCTCTCCCCCGCCGCGCGCAATTTTGCCCAGTTTATGCAGCAGGCTAAAGAATGACCGCCGTACCTCGTATTTTAATTGGAGTGTTGTTGCTGTGATAAAAGCACATTTACAAAAAATTCAAGATGATATTCTGGAACGCAAAGGCCTTCAGAGTATTTATAGTTTTTTCTTAATCTTATCCATTGTTGTATCGTACCCAGACTTCCCGATTATTTCGGAGGCTATTCGTGCACTTGTGTCCGGTGCAGGATTTGTTACGCTACTTTTGGTGTTCTTTTATTGCCGGCAAGGCCCAACCGCCGAGCAAAGTGAACTCATTCGCACCTATACAATATTCCTCGGCGTATTGACTGCGGTAGCCATTTTAACATCATTCGTCTTGTCATAATCAAGATTTAAGATAGGCAAAAATCAGCGCATTTTAAAATGATATAGGTAGGGCGGGAGGCTAATGCGGCCTCCCGCCCTGTTATGTATGCGTGTCATTATGCCCCTCAAAGGCCGTTGAGCTTAGAGTATCTTTCGGACATCATATAGCGACTCAAGCACTATCCAGTTCTGTGGAAAAAACTTAGTGACCGTCCAATAGCTCACCCCGCCCAGATTATACGCTTCTACCAACGCAAGCTTTGCTGCAATGCTGCGGGCGTCCTCAAACCACACAACATGCTTTCGCCCTTCCTTATCGTAATAATTAAAATATGGTGCCTGAGCCTGTTTGTCAAATTGAATAACCGCGCCCACCCGCTGCGCAAGGCTGATCGCCTCGGTGTTGGAAAGAGATTTCGCCATAGAGCCCGGTGTAAACGGCAGCGTCCAATCATAGCCATAATTGGGCATACCCATCAGGATCTTCTGACTTGGAATAACTGTAACGGCGTAGTCTAGTACCTGTTTAACCCGATCTAAAGGCGCAACCGCCTGTGCGGGGCCCCGGGTATACCCCCACTCGTAGGTCATAAGAATGACGTGATCAACTGTTGCACCGTGGAAGGGGTAGTCGTGCGCTTCATATAAAAGCCCCGGCTGATCGGCGCTGGTCTTAGGCGCCAGCGCGACAGAAACCGAATACCCCTTCGGACGAAGGGTGTCCACCGCCTTTCGCACAAAACGGTTGTACAGTTCCCGATCCCATGAATAGATATATTCAAAATCAATATCCAGTCCAGAATAGCCTTTGGGCAATGTTTTCATGACATTTTCTAAAATTTTATTTTGTACTGCCTCGTCATTTAAAATGGTGTGAGCCAATTCGCTATCAAAACTACCACCCTGCCGGATGTTGGTAATAACCATCAGCGGCGCGGTACGCGGTGCACGTGCCGCCGCAATAATTCTCTCATCGGATATTGGCACAAGACTGCCGTCAGGGCGCACCTGATAGCTGAAAATACTGACAAACGTCAAATGTGGCAGCGTCTTTGCCAGCGTTTCATCGCTGACATTGGGAAAAACATAGCCGTTTACATCAATTTCGCGATGTTTTGCCGAAGACAACGGGATGGTTATGACCTGCCCTGCCCAGATGACATTGGGATCTTTGATATCGGGGTTGGCCGCAAGAATATCCCGCTCGGCAATATTATATTGATTGGCGATGCTGTAGAGCGATTCTCCGCTTGCTACAACATGCTGCACATCATCCGCCATAATTACAAGTGACTGGCCGATGATAAGATGCCGCATGTCTTGAAGATTGTTGTCATCTATTAGCCGTTGCATAGGTATACCGTACTTTTGAGCGATGAAATAAATGCTGTCGCCCGACTGAACTGTATAGATCTTCAAATCCCCACATCCCCTGTGTAAAAGTATAATTATACGATTTATCACAATATATGTTTGCAATGTAGCCCCCATGCCAAAAAGAAGTCTTGCTATTGATCGGTGCGCTGTATTGAACCGCCATAAATAAATGAGTATAATTTATAAAGACATCTTTGTTTGCTATATTAAGTAATTGTCAGCTTTTAGTTATTGATAATCCTACAGTACACCCCCACGGCAAAAGCCCACTGACGTTTAATTTTTAGGAGGAAATAATATGCTCAACACCAACATCAAAGCGCCAGAATTTACACTGCCTGATAAAGACGGCCACCCCGTTTCACTGTCGGATTTTCGTGGTCGAACTGTCGTTCTTTATTTTTACCCCCGCGACAACACACCCGGATGCAGCCGACAGGCCAGCGCTTTTGCGCAGGCCTTCGCCCAGTTTGAGGCACAGGGCGTTGCCATTATTGGAATCAGTAAGGATAGTGTAGCGTCACACCAGAAATTTGCCGAAAAATATAATTTGCCCTTTATTTTGCTCTCTGACCCTGATCTGACCGCTATCAAGGCCTATGACGTTTGGCAGGAAAAGAAAAACTACGGCAAAGTGAGCATGGGCGTTGTGCGCAGCACCTATATCATCGACGGCAACGGTAACATTGAGCACGTCATGCCCAAAGTTAAACCCGATACCAACGCCGAGGAGGTTTTAGCCTATCTGCAAAAAATAGAGCCGACCCTCAAGCCTTGATTTATGCGCCCGCCCCAGTCTGTACATATCATTTATCGTATAATGATTTTTTTCAGGCGCGTTTTGTTTATTACAAAGCGCGCCTTGCTCTTTTAAAAGAAGCCTCTAACACGCCCGGATGATTGTTCCGCCAAATTAGACAAATTTCGTTTTGTTAATTGTTTTAATTTCAGTTAGCGTTTTAACAGAATTCTATTGACACAAAGAGTTAGAGATGCTAAACTATTAACGGTTAGGACGTGCTAACCGTTTGTGGACAGTATGGCTATAAGTTTTGCGTCCACTGGAATGGAGAAGGAATTATGATGCCTCTTACAATGGCCAAACCCGGAGAAGTAAATTATATCTGCAAAATTACAGGAAAAGACGAAGTGCGCCAGCACTTGGCCGAACTAGGCTTTGTGGTGGGGGAGCGTGTAACGGTCGTATCCGAAATTGGTGGAAATATGATATTGTCGATAAAAGATAGCCGCATTGCGTTGGATAAAGGCATGGTTAATAGAATTATTATATAGGGAGTTGATCAATCCATGAAGACATTGAAGGAAGTCGGCATAGGTCAGACGGTTACCGTTGTTAAGCTGCACGGCGAGGGTGCGGTGAAGCGCCGCATTATGGATATGGGTGTGACAAAGGGCGCTCAAGTTTATGTGCGCAAGGTCGCGCCTCTGGGTGATCCTATTGAGGTGACGGTGCGTGGCTATGAGCTTAGCATCCGTAAGGTCGATGCAGAAATGATCGAGGTCGAATAACATATTTTCGTCATTGGGTTAGCAACTTCTAACCCCCACACAAGGAGGAGTATACATGGATATAAAAATTGCGCTTGCAGGCAATCCGAACTGTGGCAAAACCACGATGTTCAACGACCTGACCGGTTCTGCCCAGTACGTAGGCAACTGGCCCGGCGTTACCGTTGAGAAAAAAGAGGGCAAGCTCAAGGGTTTTAAAGACATTATTATCCAGGATCTACCCGGTATCTATTCGCTGTCTCCCTATACACTTGAAGAGGTTGTGGCACGTGGCTATCTGGTCAACGAAAAGCCAGACGCCATCATCAACATTGTAGACGGTACCAACATTGAACGCAACCTTTATCTGACTACCCAGCTCACCGAGCTTGGCATCCCCACCATTATTGCGGTGAACATGATCGACATCGTGCGCAAAAACGGCGACGTCATCGACTTTGTCAAGCTGAGCGAAGCGCTGGGTTGTGAGGTCATTGAGACTTCAGCCCTCAAGGGCGTCGGCTCTGATCAGGTTGCTAAAAGAGCAGCTGAGCTGGCGAGAAACAAAACCTCCGTCAATATGCCCTCTGTCTTCAACGGCAGCGTAGAACACGCGATCGCGCATATTGAAGAGTCGCTTGAAGGCAAGGTTCCAGAACGCAACTTGCGCTGGTACGCCATTAAGCTATTTGAGCGCGACATCAAGGTGATTGAGGAACTTAAGCTTGACCCCGAGTTGTTTTCCCATATCGAAGAGCATATCGCCGCCTGTGAAACCGAAATGGACGACGATGCTGAAAGCATCATCATCAACCAGCGCTATGCTTACATCTCCAAGGTGGTTTCGATCAGCGTCAAAAAGAAGAATCATTCAAAGTTCACCGGTTCAGATCGAATCGATCAGGTTGTAACCAACCGCATTCTAGCGCTGCCTATCTTTGCCGCGATTATGTTCGTTGTTTACTATATTTCGATCACGACCATCGGCGGTATCTTGACCGACTGGACCAACGAGACGTTAGTTGCTCAATGGATTCAAGGTCCACTTGGTGCATGGATGGCCGGCATCGGCGTTGCCGACTGGCTCACCGGTCTTGTGGTCGACGGCATCGTCGGCGGTGTAGGCGCGGTTATCGGCTTTGTGCCGCAAATGCTCGTGTTGTTCCTGCTGCTTTCCATTCTTGAAGATGTCGGCTACATGGCTCGCGTCGCATTTATTATGGACAGAATCTTCCGCAGGTTCGGCCTCTCGGGCAAGTCTTTTATTCCGATGCTCATCGGTTCAGGCTGCTCGGTACCCGGCATTATGGCAAGCCGTACTATTGAAAATGAACGTGACCGCCGCATGACCATCATGACCACCTCGTTCATCCCCTGTGGCGCTAAGATGCCGATTGTCGGCCTTATTGCCGGTGCACTGTTTGGCGGTGCATGGTGGGTTGCTCCCTCCGCCTACTTCATTGGCGTAGCTGCCGTTATCATTTCTGGTATCATTCTTAAAAAAACAAAGGCTTTCGCAGGAGAAACCGCCCCCTTTGTCATGGAGCTACCTGCTTATC
>JAEWNU010000311.1 GCA_023456995.1 Bacillota bacterium | reverse complement strand
AAACGCAAAAGATCGGCCGGATAAATATCCGGTCGATCTTTTTCATCTAATTATATGTGGAACATTAAGCTGCAGCGCCTGTAGGCGGGTTAACCAATGCCGGGTTCTGACTAACCGGCGCTGTGGTTGCGGTGCCACTGGAGCCTATAGGCGTAGTAGAAGCGGTGTTACCAGAGGGCGTCTGAGAGACACTATGCCCAACATTGACAAAATTACCGCCATTGACCGATATCTTGCTGGCATCTAGCGGTACACTGGAAGCCACGTAGGTCCCTAATCTGCTGGTTGTATAACCAAAGTAACCATTATTGTTCACATCAGAAACCAGTGTAAGGCTGTTGCCGTCGCCAATTTCATATAAGTATTTCGTTGTCTCGGGGGCCTTAATCTTAAGCACGCTTTCATAAGCGAAACTGGGATGACCATAAAACGAAATAAATTTAAAAGTTGCATTTGGATAGGCTCGGGAAATAGCAGTGTTTTCGGTCAAATTGTAACCGAGGTTGAACTTTTTTATCTTAGCCAATTTAATATTATAGTAGCTACCGTCCTCAAAGTCGAGCCGGCATGAATTCAACTCATCATCAAACTCAACAACCGGGGAGTCGGGATCAACATCATATTGTGAACTGCTGACTTCTTCAGTCGCTTCCTTGTCATAATAACCGATTGAGATATCCATTTCATACCAGGAACGAGAATCCTCACGCTTTTTGTCACGGCTATTGTCTCTGGCTAATACGGTGATGTGTATCTCGGCATCATCCGCATAGGAGTAATTGGCCTTGGCTCTGAAGTGGAAATAGTATTTATCGCTATCGTTCAGCTTAACAAATTCTGCCTTTTCAACAATCTTCTTTGCGGTGGACGAAGAGATATTATCGTCGTCTGAACGGCTCACACTGACCGATACACTGTAAAACTCAAAGAAATCGTCGGTGATAGGCCCACCCTGCCATTCACAGTCAAAATAATAATCAGTGCCTGGCCACAGTACGCCGGTATCCTCTTTAATAGAGAAGATGTCCTGATTGTCATAATCATCTTCATTGAGTGCCAAAGCAGATACCGAAGCAACACTTAAAATCATGACTACCGCGAGAAGTGCGGTCAACAGCTTTTTCATCATGCCGTCCCCCTGTTATCTAAATTCTAATACTATAATTAATTATATTATAGCTTATTATTATTGAAAAGCAAAGGGTGTTGTGACGGATTGTTACAATTAATTTCTAATTTCGCGTTTATTATTGTAATACGTAGAAAAAAACCGCTAGATAATGCAGTAATGAGCCTACTAGAATAAACAGATGAAAAATTTCGTGAAAACTAAAATTTTTAGTAATAACTGGGCGTTTCAGTATATATATGACTGCACCCGCACTATAGCATAATCCTCCAGCCGCTACTAAACGCATACAGCCGGATTCCATCGCGGCAAAGGACGACCAGTCGAACAAAATAGCCCAGCCCATTAGCAGGTACAGGGAAGTATAAAGCCATCGTGGCGCCAACAGCCAGCAAAGCTTGACGACAATACCCGCAACCGCAACGGTCCATATCACCCATAAAAAGTGAACAGCCGCTTTTTGTTCCATGCAGTGCGCAGCAATCGGCGTATAAGTTCCAGCAATGAGCACATAGATAATTGCGTGGTCCAGCTTTCTTAGGCGCAGTAAAACGCGGTCACTACCTTTATAAAAATGATAGAGTGTGCTCGCGGTATAAAGCGCGATGAGCGAAACACCAAAAACAACGGCGCTGGCCAGTGTACCCGCCCCGATTCGCAATACTTTTGCACGCAGTACCAAAAGCACACAGCCAACGGCAGCGCAACACATACCAATATAATGCGTAAAACTGCTTATAGGGTCTCTGGCATGGGTATAAAAATAACTCACAAGATTTCCCCTCCCTTAGATTCTATTATGTAGTTTTTAAAACTATATTACAAGTTTTATTATACTATTATTATGAGCGTTTGCAATACTTATTCTTGAAATCAAAACAATTTTTTGTTATGATGTTTTAAAGGAGTGGTTTAATGAATTCGGAGCATAAGCAGTCTGTAGATGTCTCTTTCAATAAGTTAGCAGCGATTCACGTCTCAGATCTACCCGCGCTCGAGCTGTATATCGATCAGGTTATTACACTTATTGATCAAGGCTATGCACCCAACAAGCGCACACCGGATGAAAAGCCACTGACAAAGATGATGATTAACAATTACAGCAAGGCCGGTTTGGTTCGCCCAATTAAGGGTAAAAAATATGCCAAAGAGCATATTGTGCAGATGCTGATAATTTATGCACTAAAGGGTACCCTTTCTATCGGCGAAATTAAAAGTGTGCTTGACGCGCTCTATTCCCAGCCCGAATTTGAAAGCACTGCGCTTTTTGAAAGCTATGAAAATGCGTTGGACAAGCAGGAAAAAAGCCTAACGTCTCTAGAAGCGTTGCTCTCATCCTCAGAATTACTGGATGATGAAGATATGCCAGACCGCTTTGCATCGCTTATGGCAGTCTGCGCCATGTCCGAAGCGCTCTCACAATTAGCCGAACGCATGGTAGCACAATATTTTGGCGCTCTGACAAATACTAATAAACAAAGTTCAAAACCAACCAAAGACAAAAAAAGAACCCCATGATTTACATAGGGTTCTTTTTTTAAAACTCAGTAGTTTGTCGCAAGAACTTGGAAAAATGCCTTAGGATGATCGCACACAGGACACACTTCGGGGGCTTTTTCACCGATATGAATGTGTCCACAGTTAGCGCACTGCCAAATGACCTTCTCGCCCTTAATGAATACGGCATTGCCCTCAATATTGGCCAACAGCTTTCGGTAACGCTCCTCGTGTTCTTTCTCTATCTTGCCAACAGCCTCGAACAGATAGGCAATCTTTGTAAAGCCCTCTTCTTTAGCTTCCTTAGCAAAGTTTGCGTACATATCGGTCCACTCATAATTCTCGCCGTTAGCGGCATCAAGCAGGTTGGTCGCGGTATCGGGAATGCCGCCGTCATGTAGTAACTTAAACCAGATTTTTGCATGCTCTTTTTCATTGTTTGCAGTTTCTTCAAAAAGATTTGCAATCTGTACGTAGCCTTCCTTTTTAGCTATGGAGGCATAATAGGTGTACTTGTTTCTGGCCTGGCTTTCACCTGCAAAAGCAGTCATCAAATTAGCCTCGGTCTTGGTTCCTTTTAAATTGCTCATCGTTACATTCTCCTTCTATATAAAATTAGGTTACGAACAAATTAGTAATCATTATTATTTTAATAATAACAATATTTTATTAGTATGTCAACATAAAAGCAAATTTAATATCGGTTCTATTCAGTAGCAACTGTTATTTTTTTCTTTATTATAACTTAATTTTTGTAATAATTCACCTCTATTATTAACTAAATTTTTGAATATCCTTGCAGTTTCGACCTTATTATTGACAATGACACAACATCTTTTTATAATAAAGAAGACATTAAAAATAAAATGATGCCTTGAAGAAAAGAATTGCGATACCACTTTTTCTACAGAGAGGGCGGCAGAGCTGAAAGCCGTCCGTAAAAGTGAAGCAAGGGCCATTTTGGAGCACCGCGATGAAGAATTGCGGCGTGTTCCCGCGCGTTAAGCGGGCTAAAGAGGCGTGCTGTAAATAATGGCACGCAATTTGGGTGGTACCACGGAAATGCTACACTTTCGTCCCATTTGGCGGCGGAAGTGTTTTTTGTTGTGCTCCAACCCTGTTTTTGATTATCTATTTTCGATTGTCTGCGTATCCCTATCAAAGAGCTGCTATACTAATATTTGGTTGATGTGATGAGTCCATCCGAGGATATTTCCATTTCTGATCAGGCCAATTTTATCATCAGATTAATCAAATATTAGTATTCAATATAGATTTCAAATCACTTATCAACAATTATAGAAACAGGATGTGACAAATTAAATGGAATGGACCGGACTAAACGAACTACGTAGTAAGTTTTTAAATTTTTATGAAAGCAAGGGGCATATTTTACTGCCTTCCGCACCGCTCGTACCGCGCGACGACAACAGCCTTCTGCTCATTAACTCCGGCATGGCGCCACTCAAAAAGTACTTTACCGGTATGGAGACGCCGCCCAGAAAGCGCGCAACCTCCTGTCAGAAATGCATCCGCACCCCTGACATTGAAAACGTGGGTAAAACCGCCCGTCACGGCACTTATTTTGAGATGCTGGGCAACTTCTCGTTTGGCGATTATTTTAAACACGAAGCAACAGCCTGGGCGTGGGAGTTTTTGACCAAGGAATTACAGATCCCTAAAGAGCTTCTTTGGGTCACTATTTACGAGGATGACGACGAGGCCAAGGACATTTGGGTTAACGAGGTTGGTGTTCCCGCCGAACGCATCATCCGCATGGGCAAGGAGGATAACTTCTGGGAGATCGGCTCCGGCCCTTGCGGCCCCTGCTCTGAGCTGCATTTTGACCGCGGCGAAAAATACGGCTGCGGCTCCCCCACCTGCGGCGTCGGCTGTGACTGCGACCGTTATATCGAAATCTGGAATCTCGTGTTCACCCAGTTTAATTCCGACGGCAATGGTAATTATACGCCACTGGATCATCCCAACATCGACACCGGTATGGGTCTGGAACGTCTGGCCTGTGTAATGCAGGGCGTAGATAACCTGTTTGAGGTTGACACTGTTCAGCGCATTATGGGGCACATCAGTAACATTGCGGGCGTCACCTATAAAGATGACCCCAAAACTGACATTTCACTGCGCGTCATCACCGACCATGTGCGTTCGACCACTATGATGATCGGCGACGGCGTTGTCCCCTCAAACGAAGGACGCGGCTATGTGTTGCGTCGTCTGTTACGCCGCGCTGCGCGCCACGGCAGATTGCTGGGCATTACAGAACCGT
>JAEWNU010000310.1 GCA_023456995.1 Bacillota bacterium | reverse complement strand
AAGCAGGATTTAGTTTCATTGTGTATCCCCTTTCTGCTAAAACGCGTTATCAAGGCGAACTTGTACCGCGTTGCCGTGTGCGTCAAGGCCCTCACGCTGCGCGATGGTCAGGATATCAGCGGCGCATTGCTGCATAGCCTCCTTGGTGTAATATAAAAACGCGCTGCGCTTGACAAAGCTATCTACCCCAAGTGGCGAGAAAAAGCGAGCAGTGCCGCTGGTTGGCAATACATGGTTCGGACCTGCATAATAATCGCCAAGTGGTTCGGGCGTATATTCCCCGAGAAATACTGAGCCCGCATTATCCAAAACGCCCAACAACCTCATTGGGTCTTTGACCTGAACCTCAAGATGCTCAGGCGCCAGCGTATTAGCCAGCTCAATCATCTGTGCTTCATTTTCACACAGGATAATTGCACCGTAGTCTTTTAAAGAAGCTTCTATAATCTCACGGCGCGGCAAAGTCTGAATCTGTCGCGCAATCTCATCAACCGTATCATTTGCCAGCCGTTCGCTGGTGGTCAGCAGCACAGCGGAGGCCATGCGATCGTGCTCCGCCTGTCCCATCATATCCGCGGCGACATAGCGCCCGTTTGCACTGTCATCCGCCATTATCAAGATCTCGCTCGGGCCAGCGATCATGTCAATATCCACGGTACCAAAAAGCAGCTTTTTAGCGGTCGCTACAAAGATGTTGCCTGGGCCGACAATTTTGTCCACTCTCGGTACACTCTCGGTGCCGAATGCCAGCGCAGCCACCGCCTGTGCGCCACCCATGAGGAACACGCGGTCAACACCGCAAATAGCCGCCGCTGTGAGAATATCCGGATTCGGCTTGCCGTTTTCGCTGGGCGGCGTGACCATAATCAGCTCTTCCACACCCGCAATTTTAGCAGGGATAGCGTTCATAAGCACCGACGAAGGATACGCTGCTGTGCCTCCGGGCACATACAATCCAACCCGCTTTAAGCCGCGCACCCGTTGGCCTAAAATAACACCGTTGGGCTGCGCATCGATAAAGCTCTGTGCCTTCTGACGCTGATGGAACGCGACAATATTCTCCTGTGCGTTTAAAATAGCGCTGACAAAGTCGGCATCGGCCTCAGTCAACGCATCATTGATCATCTCGCGCGGCACCTCAAAAACATCGGGGCAGCGCTTGTCAAATTTAACGGTATATTCCCGCACCGCTTCATCGCCGCGGGTTCGCACTGATTCTATAATTTCGGAGACGGCTGCAGTTACCGCGCGGTCTGTCTCAACCGAGCGGCAGCGCATCTTTTCAAACAGTGCGTATTCACAAACGCCGTCAGCTTTAATGGTTTTGATCATTTTGTCGCCTCCTTTGCCTGATTCAAGCGTTCCACAATTTCTTCAATCTGATTTTTAGAAAGCTTCAAGCTCGCAATATTGACGATCACACGGGTGGATACCTCGCAGACCGTTTCAATAACTTCCAGCCCGTTTTCCGCCAGCGTTTTGCCGGTTTCGACCAGATCGACAATTGCGTCGGTGATACCCAGCACCGGGCCTAGTTCCACAGAACCCTCTATTTTAAGAATTTTAACGTCCATTTGCTTTCGGGCAAAGTAATCTGCAGCAATTTTAGGGTATTTGCTGGCGATGCGTTTTGCCGCATAGCCTTCAAAAACATCTTTGCCCTTGGGTGCAGCCAACACCATGCGGCATTTTCCGATACCCAGGTCAGCCATTTCGTAAAAAGAACGACCATTTTCCAAAATTGTATCCTTGCCGACAATGCCAATATCACATGCGCCAGTCTCAACGTAGGTGATTACATCGGCAGCCTTAGCAAAAACGACATCAATCTCTCCGCCGTCAGTGGGGACGATGAGTCGTCTGCCCTTATCTTTTAGGCCCGTACAGCCGTATCCCGCCTTTTCAAGCAGTGCGATTGCGCCTTTTTCAATGCGACCCTTGGTCAGCGCCATTCTAATGGTATTGCTCATACCAGTACCTCCCTGCTGTCACTACCTGTCACGACAAACGTGCGGTCAAAGCCGCTTTTCGGCTCGGCTTCGGCAATGTTTGTCGTAGGAATCAGCTGTGCGCAGAAGCGCTGGTTTCCCAAACGGTCCAGTAACTCAAAAGCCAATCTAATGTCGCTGGTTTCATCCACTAATACCGCGGCAGATGGCAGCTTGATAACGGCGGTTGCCTCGGCCTTTTCGCAAAGCAAATCGAGGTTGATACCAAATCCGGTGGCGGGGCGATCCTCGCCAAACTCCTTGATAAGTCCATCATAGCGCCCGCCGGAAAGCACCGGCTCCCCCGCCCCTGCGGTGTATCCTCGGAAGATAATGCCAGTGTAATAGTCTGCCTGATTGACTAGCCCTAAATCAATGGTCAGGTGGCTATCCAGTCCCAGTGCCGAGAGTGAACGGTAGATGTAGGCAAGATAATCGAGCGCTTTGTCCGCTGCCTCACTTCTAAACAAACTGCGCGCCTCGTCGAGTACCGCCGCCGAGCCAAACAACGCTGGCAGCTTTTTAAGTGCTTTTTGCGCCGGAAAACCTGAAAATCGCTCCAAAATCTGATCGAGCGCCGGAAAGTTCTTATGCTCCACGAGCTCCCTGATCTGTTCACGGGTGTCCGCATCAGTATTAAGACTATCGATAAGTGCATTGAAATAGCCGATATGGCAAAGCTCCAGCTGGTAATCACCCCCGCAGACTGAGCGCAGACTGCGGCAGGCCAGTTCGACAATTTCAACATCACAGATTGGCAGGCCGCCTCCAACGTATTCCACACCCATCTGGGCAATTTCTCCGGAGATAGCGCTGTTACCATCTGCATAGCGGTATATATTTTCGTTGTAAAAAATTCGCAAAGGTCCATTCTCATTTTTAAGGCGGGAAGCGATAAGCCGGGCAATCGGGATGGTACAATCTGGCCTTAAAATAAGAATGCGGCCAGTATGGTCAATTAATTTATAGATACTCTCCGGCGGAAAATAAGCCCGCGCGGTATCGAACACATCATAATATTCCAGCACCGGGGTCGAAACCTCACCAAACCCCCGGGACTCAAACAATGTACGCAGCGCCTGAGTAAACCGACCACGTTTTTCACACTCGTCAAACAACCGGTCTTTTGTGCCGTCCGGTGTAATTTTGCTAAACTGATTCATTAAGACACCTGCAATCCTGTATGTAGTGTCAGTGCGCTTTAGCACGCTAACATATTGCCATATTAGTGTATAAATTGTTTTTTGTCAACTAGAATAAAGAAATTTGATTTGTTTCGGGTAAATCACCAAAAGCGCCTAAGTTTTTAAGCGATTCAATGACCGTTTTGGATACACCCGCATGTTCCGCAAACTCGTCTATGGACAAAAATGGGCCTTTTTGCGCCGCATCATACAAGCCTTGCGCTGCCGTACCACCCACGCCCTTGAGCGCGCCGAACGGCAGTCGGATGTTTTTCCCCTCCACCGTAAAGCGGTTTGCAGCAGACTTTTGCAGATCAACCGGCAAAAATCCAAAGCCGCGTGCCAGCATTTCATAAATAATACTCAGCACATAAAGGAGGTTGTCATCCTTGGCGCTGCGATCCAGTCCCATACCGCGCAGATTGTCAATTCGACTTTTGACCGCACCCCTGCCCATTAAGACGGTTTCAGTATCAAAATCTTCAGGCCGAACTGTGAAATAAGTTGCGTAAAACTCCAGTGGATGATGAATTTTATACCATCCCAGTTTGACCGCCGAAGTGACATAAGCGGCGGCGTGCGCCTTCGGAAACATGTATTTAATCTTAAAACAGCTCTCGATATACCAATCGGGGACATTATGCTCCTTCATAGTCTTGACCATATCGGGTGTAAGACTTGAAGCTGCCTTGCCCTTTCGGGTGATCTCCATAATTTTAAATGCCAACCCTGGTTCAAGGCCTTTGTGCATCAGGTAAACCATGATGCTGTCACGCGTACCGATAACCTCTGAGATGGTGCAGGTGCCATTGTGAATCAGCTCCTGTGCATTACCCAACCAAACGTCGGTTCCGTGCGAAAGGCCTGAAATCTGCAAAAGGTCGGAGAAATTCTTTGGCTGCGCTTCTATAAGCATCTGCCGGACAAAATTTGTGCCCATTTCAGGCAGCGCCAGCGAACCAGTGTTGCAGTCAATCTGCTCCTCGGTCACGCCGAGTGCCGCAGGCGACGTAAACAGGCTTATAACCTCGGCATCACCGTTGGGAACATCGCCAATCTTGACCCCAGTCATATCCTCAAGGTGCTTATACATCGTCGGCACGTCGTGCCCAAGCTCGTCAAGCTTTAAAATCGTATCATGCAGCGAATGGAAGTCGAAGTGAGTGGTCATCATACCAGAATCGCTTTTATCCGCCGGATATTGCACCGGAGTAAAGTCGGTAACCTCCATCCCGCGTGGGATGACAACCATGCCGCCCGGATGCTGACCGGTCGTACGCTTGACATCGGTACAGCCAATTGCCAGACGCTCCTCCTCAGCCTTGTGCACAATGCGGTTGCGCTCTGTTAGATATTTTTTCACATAACCATAAGCAGTTTTTTCTGCGATGGTCGAAATCGTACCAGCCTTGAACACCTGAGAAGCGCCAAAAAGCTCCTCAGTATATTTGTGAATGCTCGACTGGCATTCGCCGGAGAAGTTAAGGTCGATATCAGGCTGCTTATCACCATTAAAGCCCAGAAAAGTTTCAAAGGGAATATCATGCCCATCGCGTATGCAGTCGGCACCGCACTTGGGGCAAGCTTTGGGCAGCAGGTCGTAACCCGAGCCCACCGAACCATCGGTGATAAATTCGCTGTATTGGCATTTGGGACAAGCATAGTGAGGCGGCAGGGGGTTGACCTCGGAAATGCCCGACATGGTCGCCGCGAAGGATGAACCAACCGAACCACGCGATCCAACGAGATAACCTAAGCTCTCAGACTTAGCCACCAACTTCTGCGCCGTGATATACATAACCGAGAAGCCGTTTTTGATGATGGAATCCAGTTCTTTTTGCAGGCGGTTCGCCACCAGCTCCGGAACGGGATCTCCATAAATGCGCTTTGCGCGCTCCCAGCACAAGCGCTCCAATTCCTCGTCTGAACCTTCGATAGAGGGCGGAAAAGTTCCGTCGGGAATCGGCTTAATAGTTTCAATACGCTCAGCGATCATACCAGGGTTTTTCACCACCAGCTCAAACGCTTTTTCTTTGCCGAAATAAGAGAACTCCTCGAGCATTTCGTCGGTGGTTTTAAGATATAGCGGCGCCTGATTATCCGCGTCGGAAAAACCTAAGCCCGCCATAAGTACTGCGCGAAAAGATGCATCCACCGGATTTAGAAAATGCACGTCGCCTGTGGCGCAAACCGGAATGCCAAGATGGTCACCCACCCGCACAATGGTGCGATTGAGATCGCGCAGCTCATCCTCGGATTTACAGCGTCCGTTGCGCAGTAAAAATTCATTATTGCCTATCGGCTGAATTTCTAAAAAATCATAGAACTTCGCCACTTCACAAAGCTCGCTGAATTGTGAACCTTCCATCAAGGCGCGGAACAACTCGCCTGCCTCACAAGCACTACCAAGAATCAATCCCTCGCGCCATTTAATGATGTTACTTTTCAAGATGCGCGGGTTTTTATAAAAATTGTTAACATGGCTTTCGGAAATGAGCCGGTAGAGATTTTTAAGACCAACCAGATTCTCCGCCAGAATAATGATGTGATAGCTTGGAACTTTCTTATAATCAACCATATCCAGTGAGGTATTCAGGTCTCGCACCGTTTCCAGCGTACCGTTGGTTTTGATCTTTTCGGTCATTTTAAAGAATATCTGCGCCAACGCTCTCGCATCATCACAAGCGCGGTGAGCCTGAAACTCATCAACGCTTAAGTATTCCGCAAGCTTGCCAAGCTTAAAAGACTTCAGCTCAGAATAGACGGCGCGCGCTAGAATCAACGTATCTACAACTGTAAAGTTATAAGGCTTGCCACATCTTCTGGCGGCAACCTTCAAAAACGATGTATCAAACCGTGCATTGTGCGCGATTAAAACGGCATTTTCCCCGCCGCAAAATTCATAAAACTTCTCAATTGCCTCCGCCTCACTGGGTGCGCCAACCAGCATTTCATCTGTAATGTTAGTTAGCTTTACAATCTCCGAGGACAACGTCTGTTGTGGATCAACAAAGATGTCAAATTCGTCCAGGATCTCGCCATTTTTTATCTTGATGGCACCAATTTCAATAATTCGCTCATTAGCGGCGGAAAGTCCGGTTGTTTCAAGATCGAAGACAATCAATTCGCTATCAATAGACTGGGTGCCCTCGCCCGTCACAGCTGGAATCTGGTCGTTGACGAGGTACCCCTCAACGCCGTAAAGAATTTTAATAGGCTTTCCAGCCTTGGTCATCTTCTGGGCGGCTGCGGCAGCGTCTGGATAGGCCTGCGCTACGCCGTGGTCGGTAATAGCAATGGCTGGATGTCCAAAATTGGCGGCAGCAGTGACCAAATCTGTAGCAGAAACAATGCCATCCATCGCCGACATTTTGGTGTGAGCGTGCAACTCCACGCGCTTATTCTCACAGGTATCTTGCCGCGTGATCTTTTGTACCCTACCGATATGATAGGCTCGGATATTGACCTCTCGGTCGTATTTGTCAAACGAGGCGTCCCCCTGTACGACAATGGTGTCTCCCACTTTAATACGCTCCAGCGGGGCGACCTCCTGCATATCCATCAACATTTTAATCATATTTGAGCTGGTGTAGTCGGTCAGGTAGATGCTGAAAATTCGGCGTGAACCATCGCGGGTGTCACGCGTTTCAATTTTAAAGACATCGCCCCATACAGCGACACGGCCGCTGCTCTCGTTGACCTCATTAAGCGGCGTCAGCGCCCCCTTAATCGGCTTACCATAGACGACCTCCATCGAGTCCTCGATAAAAGGTAAATTTCTAGCTTGGAAGGAAAGTTTATGTAACTGCGGCCCCTGCGGCTTGAACACTTTAGCCAACTTGACCTCTTGCTCAATCTGAAGCAGCACGGGGTTGGAA
>JAEWNU010000309.1 GCA_023456995.1 Bacillota bacterium | reverse complement strand
CTGCGGGAACATGGCTGTAACCTTGGCACGCTTCACATGTGCAATACGGGCGGCATACAGAAATACCCCGAAGCACATTTTGACATGGTGCGCTGCGGGGCGGAAATGGCGGGCTACAATACAGCTGCGCATATTCCCTTGTGGGATTTGAAAATTATAACCGCGCTTAAAGTGACGGTTATTTCACTGCGCGATATTGAGGCCGGAACGCCGGTCAGCTACAGCCGAACCTTTAAAGCCGAAAAGCCGTTGCGGGTTGCGGTGCTATCCATCGGCTATGCCGACGGTTACCCGCGCAACCTCTCGCGCGTGGGTCGCGTGATGCTGCACGGTAAATGGGCGCGCCAGCTTGGGAACGTCTGTATGGATCAGATTATGGTGGATGTGACCGATATTCCTGAGGTTAGGCTGGGGGATGCTGCGACCATCATCGGTGAGGATGGCGGTCTGATTCAGACAGCCGACGACCTTGGCGCACAGTACGGGTCGTGTATGCATGAGGTGCTTTCACGTCTCGGGTCAAGATTGCAAAGGCTTTATTACCGTAATGGCAAAATCGAGACGATTTTGTAAAGCACTTCTATTGCTGATGCGTTATATACAAAACAAAAAGCCCAGTTCAGTGCATAAACTGCACCGAATCGGGCTTTTTAAGTGCGCTAAAAGTTAGACGCCATGATTTAAACTGATTCCTGCTAGGAAGTCAAAGTATTTATGGCAGATATTTCGCCCGGTATCATCCTCAACGGTCAAAAAATCGGCACATGAATCGACTCTCTTTTAATGGGGAATCTGTATTAGAGCATCACTTTTGGTTTTCTAGAATCTTAGAAACCTTGAACTTATCTGTTGCTTCGCTGTTTAGCTTAAAGCTGAGAGTATCAGCCAGCGCGATCATTTCGCTGCGGAATGCATCACCCTTGTAAGCAGCGAGCAATGAGGCTTTAGCGTTGGTGAACGACGTACCGTCACCGAGCGTGTCGCGAAGCTCATAAATCACGTAGTAGTTGTCATCTTCATAAAACTCCGGTGTATTCTGCTTTGTAGAAGTAAAGACTTGATCGAGCAGCGCCTGCGGATACGAGGTGTTGCCCTTGTTTACCAGAATTTCCTGCTCCGATTCGACCAGTGCAGGCGTTTCTTCTGTGTTTCCAGCCGCTGCTTTTGCACGGTCGTTTTCCGCGACGATGACATCAAACACGGGGGTGCCAGCCTGAACGCGGGCTTTATAATCTTCAAAGAGCTTTTTCTGTTCGTCAAGCTTTCCGCTGTCCAGTGGTGCGCCAGTCGCGTTGTCACGTTTGGAAAGCACCAGCATTAGTGCGCGGCGATAATTATCGGTAAAGTAGGTCTTAAGCTCTGACTCTGGTACGGCCTTCTCACCGCCCTCGCCATAATATGCGGTAAATACCTCGTTAGCGAGCTGAGTGTTTGTGGCAATAGCTTCTGCGGAGGCCAGGGAAATGCCCAGCTTCTCCATATTAGCGCCCTCGGTGCCCCAGGTTTTATTGAGAGACTGTTTGATAGAAGCTGCAATTGCTTCATCTAATGTGACGTTGAGACGGGCAGCCTCAGAAGCAACGGCTGCATAAGTCTTAACCAGCTCTACTGCACGGTTATTGACCCACTGCTCGGCCTTGACGCCATCAATATCTTGAGAAAGGATGTCGCCGTAGGGGTTGGCAACCTTTTGATAGGCCTCGTTTAAAGCGTTTACCTGATTGAAAATATAAACGCCCGCAGGAATAGTGCCGTCTTTATAAGTGGCCGCAATTTCAGGCGTCTTACTGCCGCAGCCGGATAAAGAAACAGCCGCCATGCCCAGCGCCAAGCCTAGCGCTGCCAGCTTTTTAATGATCATATTTTTGTTTCCTCCTTAAATCGTCCGCTATTTAATCGAAATTATCAAAAACAAAGCTATACTATTATACCCTTGACAAACGGTAAAGTCCAGTATTCATCAAGATTTTGCCACAAAAGCCAGCTTTGATTGAAAGAAGCTGCATTCTGTGTTAAAATAAACGTTTGATTAAGAATATAAAAAAGGATGTTGACAGGATGGTAAAACAGGGGTTCAATAATGAAACCTATATCAGGCAGCAGAGCGCGAAGATACGCGAGCGCGTCCAACGTTTTGGCGGCAAGCTGTATCTTGAGTTTGGTGGCAAACTGTTTGATGATTTCCACGCGGCACGGGTTCTACCCGGCTTTGATTTAAATGGAAAAGTTAAGCTACTATGGGAGCTACGAGATCAGGCTGAGATTATTTTTTGCATCAGCGCTACAGCAATTGAAAAGAACAAAGTGCGCTCAGACGTGGGGATTACCTATGATTTAGATGTGCTGCGCCTTATCGACAGCCTGCGCCGGATGGATCTATACATCGGTTCAGTGCTTATCACGCAATATTCCGGACAGAGTGCCGCCGATATCTTCCGCAAAAAGCTTGAAATGCGTGGTGAGCGGGTGTACGTGCATACGTTGACCAAGGGCTATCCTTCGGATGTGGACACCATTGTCTCGGACGAGGGTTATGGTGCAAACCCTTACGTAGAAACCTCGCGTCCGCTGGTGGTGGTCACCGCCCCCGGCCCTGGCAGCGGCAAGTTGGCCACTTGCCTGTCGCAGCTTTATCATGAGCATAAGCGCGGTGTTAAGGCAGGCTATGCCAAGTACGAGACATTCCCGGTGTGGAACCTCCCGCTGCAACACCCTGTCAATGTGGCCTATGAGGCAGCGACGGCCGACTTAAAAGATGTCAACATGATTGATCCATTTCACCTGTCAGCTTACGGTGTCACGACCGTCAACTACAACCGTGACATTGAGGCGTTTCCGGTGGTGCGAACCATTCTCAATCGTATTATAGGTGGGGATATTTATGCCTCGCCGACCGATATGGGTGTTAATATGATCGGCAGTTGCATCACCGACGACGAAGCGGTGCGGCAGGCCGCCTCTCAGGAGATTATTCGCCGCTATTTTAAAGCACGCTGCGATTATAAAAAAGGGGAGGGCGACCTTGAAGCTTGTCAGCGGATTGAATTCTTGATGAGTTCCTTGGGCCTGCGCAGTACCGACAGGCGCACCGTTGTCCCTGCTGTAAAAAAAGCACAGGACAGCGGCAGAAGCGCGGTTGCGGTTGAGCTGCCTGATGGCCAGATTGTCACGGGTAAGTCCTCTGAGTTGATGAACGACACCGCCAGCGCCGTACTCAATTCCATCAAGCTCTTAGCGGGGCTTTCGGATGAGATTTTGCTAATCTCACCGATCGTACTTGAGCCGATTGTACGGCTTAAAAAAGAGGTGCTGGGGTCGCGCTATCCGGTACTGAAGCTCGAAGAAGTCTTGCAGGCGCTTTCTATTTCGGCCGCGACTAATCCCACTGCTGAGCTGGCGATGAAGCAGCTTCCCAAGCTGCGCGGCTGTGACGCGCACTGTTCGGATATTATCACACAGGCTGATGGCGCCACATTTTTAAAGCTCGGCATTAACTACACCTGCGAGCCGCAGTTCCCCACCAAGGATTTGTATTTTAAATAATAAAAGACACTTGAGTCTTTGCTTTAGTACGGATTTTTTGTGATAACAGAATAATAAAGAACTCCGCCCGAATGGTTCAGGCGGAGTTCTTTATATTACGCGGCGACCACCCGGGCAGCCAATACCGTCATGTCGTCCTCATGAGCGGTGATGCGTCTTTCGGACGCAGTGTCAAGCAGTTCCTCACACATCTGCTCCAATGGACGATCCGCCAGC
>JAEWNU010000308.1 GCA_023456995.1 Bacillota bacterium | reverse complement strand
TGGTTACAGTCCACACATCGGCCTAGCTTGGTGCAGGGTGTTTCTTTTTGGAGGCGCTTGGCATCCAGCGGTGCAGCTACCTGCCGAGCACGATCAATAGCAGCCTCCAGCGTGTTTGTAAGCTTATTGGTTCCAGTCACCACGATGACCTGCCCGGGGCCGTAAAGCATAGGTGCAACACGGCTGCCATTGCCGTTGATGTTAAACAACCTGCCATCTGTAATAACAGCGTTGGCGCCGGTAAAAAAGGTATCGGCGCGAAAATTTTGAAGATAGATTTCTCTCTTTTGTTCGGAGTCCAGCCCCGGTTGGTACTTATCTAAAAACCGATAGGAGCCGCGCCGCAGAAAGTCAAACACCCCAACTTGTTCCAGCGTCAGCGAATCACCGCAACCAATGGTTTCTCCTGCTTTCAACAGAGAGCCAAGGAGTAGGAGCAGCTCTTCGGGGGTTTCGACATAGTAACCACCCATATTATGCCGTCTTAAGTTTTGAATAGTTTTTTCAATTTGTGCCTGCATAGGGCATGCTCCCTTTCTTGAAATAGTTCCTATATATATTACTATTTTTGTCCTGCAATGCAAAGCCTAAAAAGGTCCTGAGTGCACGCACCACTTAGAGCCGAGTTGCGCAACAATTCGGTCATTTCAGGAAACGGTGACAGCCTCCAATGATGTAATACTATGCGCATGCCCTTTGGAAGGGCTGTGTAATACATCAGTGCTTTGAATTCAGCGGCGTTCTTACTCACAGATTCGATTATATCGGGCCTATTCATGCCGACAAAGGTTTCGCCGCTGGGTTTTCTCCCTAGCGGCGTTTTAATATTAACCGTTTTGTTTTACGACAGGAATCCAGACCTCATAACGGGTGTTTTCGGGCGTGGGGTCTAAATAAACCTCCACATCGGGGCCGGTACCGTACTCATAACCAGAGGTGGGCAGCCATTCGGTGACAATACGCTTCTCCAGCTCCTGAATCGATACACCGTTACCCTGCCCGCTAAAGACAGCCCAGGTAGCGGCAGGAACCACGTACTCCTCAAAGCCGTCGGCTGGCAGGGTGCTTGCCACTGCGATATAATACCGCCATTGTTCCGCCGCGCCGTTGCAGGCGCTAACGCCTAAAATCCCCATAGGTCGGGCATTCATTATGCTAGCCAGCTTAGCAATAGTGCCATCCTGTGCTGCCTTGCCCCATAAGCTAGGTACCGTTTCAAAGTTTTTTTCGATCTCCTGCTCAAGTGGGTCACTAAGGCCCACAATGCGAAAACTCTCTTTTTTCTCGATTCTGTAATCCATCTGTGCCGCTCCCTTAATTGTAATTTGGAAGCTGATAGGCGGAAAGGATGAAAGAATTCTGCCTTCTTCTCTGGCCTGAGAGGGGGCAAATCCATGCACGCTTTGAAAAGCACGGTTAAAGGCCGTGGGCGATTCATAGCCGTATTTTGCAGCGATATCAATAATCTTTAAATCTCCGCTCTGCAAATCTGCTGCCGCCCGACTCATGCGTCTGCGGCGGATATATTCGGACAATGAAATCCCAGCCATATAACCAAACATGCGTTGAAAGTGATAAGCCGAACAGTAGGCGATTGTTCCAAGCTGTTGATAATCTGGCTCGTCAGTGAGGTGCTCTTCAATATAATTGATTGCAGCGTTAAGTCTTTTAACCCAATCCATCTATCGCACTCCCTTTATTAGAGGATATCAGCTTTAAGCTATCATGTCCTCGCATTCTGCGCACAAAAATGAGAGGTCTATAGAGGATCACAAAATCTCCTGCACCCGGCCGACCTGGCCGTCTTCGAGCATTACCTTTATTCCGTGAGGGTGAAAGCTGCTCTTGGTCAGAATTTTTGCCACGAACCCCTCAGTCAATCTTCCTGTTCGCTGATCAGCTTTTAGCACGATATTGACTTTGGCACCAATTTTTATATTAGCCCTGTTTTGTCCGTTCAAAACGCATCTCCCTTATGTGCCAGAATAAAAGCCTCCGGCACGTCCATTCGGCAGGCAGTTTCCGTCACCGTCATGCCACTCGCTAAGAAACGGTGCACGACCGTGTCCATATTTTCCCCCACTTCAAGGATGTGCCCATCAGGGTCATAAAATCGTACCACGCGTTGACCCCAGCTGTGTTCTTTGAGCGGATGGACATAACGAATATCGGGCCACGCCGACAGCTTTTTGAGAAATTCATCCAAATCATCCTCCTCAAAACAAAGCTCGGCGGCGTTGTGACCAAACTGAATTCCACCGGTAGGTTTGCTTATAAAATCCTGCCAGCTTTCAAGCGTCTGAAGGGCAATTATATTTGAAAGTGTCACGTTCGCGCCAAAATCTGCCGTGACCTCTAGCCCCAACAGCTCACAGTAAAAGTGTTTGGCTCGCCTCAAATCTGCAACAACCAGCAATGTGCAGCCATATTTCATTTACAAATCCTCCGGCGCAGAGATTTCTTTGCCGACCAGATCAATCACTTTAGCAAAGCCCGCCCTGTCCTTGATAGTGCTGCTCAATGAGGTTGGAACAGCGGTAATTCGAGATCTGCCGACCGCGTCAATAAAGGTTTTAACGGCGGGGGGAAAGGAATCTGCCCAGACCGGAAACACCAGAATAACCGGTTCGTCTGAAGCTGGTCGCGGGTAGCTTGCAGGCAAGCCCTTTTTATTGATCGACATAAAGCAGGCTTTAATAAGACCTACTGCTCCTGTCCAACTTTTTCCATCTTTAATTCGCTGTGCGATCACGCCATAACGCGCGGCCAGTGTTTCTGCAATTTGTTTACTGCGGTTGGTACGGGTGAAGTAATAAATCTGCATCATTCTTACTCCTTATCTTTATTTATTGCGTAGACGAGATGAAGCATCTCTTTGCCATTGACAATTTTAACATGCTTTCCCACTATGTGCATACCCAGGCGTTCAGCTACTCTACGTGAGGCGATGTTTTCAGGGCGGATATCCGCCACCACCCGAGCCACGCCCAAAGTATTAAAGGCATAGTCGATCCAGCCCTTTGCGCCTTCTACCGCATAGCCTTTACCCCAGTGGCCCCTTGCCAGAATATAGGCAACCCCCAATTCAACATCGCCGTCAATATACTCGTTGACTAATCCAATTAAGCCAAGTAACGCACCACTTTCTTTGTCCATGGCAGCATTATACGCATAGCCGTCGTTGACATATCGCATCAGGCACCGATCCACCCATTCGGTAATTTGTGCATCGTTAAACCCATATTCCCACGCATACATCGTTTCAGGATCGCCCAGAATGGAGCGCAGGGCCTGATGATCAACATGAGAGATACGCCGAAATCCCATTCGTGGCGTTTCCAGCACCCACAGTGGGCGCTTTAACACCACTTTATCCACAATTTGAACCCCTTCTTCTATTATTGGGTGGTCATAGTTATCGGTAAAAAAATTCTTAACACGGTAGATTTCTGAAAAGCCACAGCGTTGATAAAACGGCAGGGTGGCGATGCTATCTCCGGTGCCGACCAACATAGTGTAATGGCTTGCCCTATAGCGTCGAGCCATGTCCTCCACCATGCACTTGCCCAAGCCCTGCCGCTGCCAATCTGGTGCGACGGCAAGATTTTTAAGCTCACAGACGCCGTCCCCTTCATCGGTAACCACCGCCACCGCAACAGGGGTTCCAAGTTCAAACATTACAAACATATCGCCCCGCTCAAGATATCGGTCCAACATGTTCTCCTGTTCATCGGCCAAAAGCAATAGGTCAAGATACCACTTTTTATTTTGCTCAATCAGTTTAATCTCCACGATATTTATCCTTTACAGTATTGCTCGGTATAGGTTAATCTGCCTGAAATGCGTTCGGAGCGCATAAGGCTGATGGTGCTAGCGCGAGTGGAAATGGCTGGCCCTAAAAATGTACTGTATTCGGGCTGTGTAGTAAGTCGAACCTCGCGCGCCAACGTAATATGGGGCGAAAATCGACGATTTTCCAGATGAAAGCCCGCATCGACCAAGTGGTCGGACAGCTCTTTTTGCATCGACATAAGCAACCTGTTTTCTGCAAGCCCAATCCACCAGATATCTCCGCCGTCGCGTTTAAATCTTCCGACATGGTCAAAAGACAGCGACATTGGCTTAACGGCGGTGCAATCCATTGCATGACGAACGGCATCCACCTGTACCGGCGCAACCTCGCCCAAAAACGCAAGCGTCAGGTGCAGGTTTTCTGGCCGGGAGAAGCTGCCCTTCCCCAGCAACCGTAGCCGCTCCTGTACGGTAATAATATTTTTGCGGGTTTCTTCATCAAAGTTGATGGCGATAAAAAGCCGCATAGTCTAAGTCTCCCTTAAAAGCATGGTCATCGCGCGTACAAATGCGTCATCCTGCTCTGGCGTGCGCTTTTTGGGACCCTTGAGCCGTCCCCCGCCGTTACGAATCTTTTTTGCGGTATGACGGGCCAACAGCAGCCCGTCTATATTTTCAGACGTATAAGCCATCCCATCCTGATTAATGACCTTTGTCGCTCTTGCCAGACACATCGCCGCGAGGCCATAGTCCTGCGTCACTACAATATCGCCCGGCTGCACCAGATTGACCAGTGCAAAATCGACGCTATCCGCCCCTTTTGAAAAGACAAGTGTTTTTGCACCTGGCTTTTCAAACCGGTGGGCCGTATCACAAAGAATCAGGCAAGGTACATTAAATTGTTTTGCCAGCGCGACCGTTTCGTCCACCACTGGACATCCGTCCCCGTCAATGAGAATTCTTCGGGTCACTTCGCACCCTCCAAAATTTCCTTTTGCAACTTTTTGGTCAGCTTTTCAAATACCAGCTGGTAAGAATCGTCACACATTTGCTTGAGCTGCTCGTCGGAAAGGTTACCCTCCAAATTTACCGAGTTCCAACAGCGCTTATCGCTATAAAAACCTGGCAGTACTTCCTCATGCGCTTTACGCAGCATATCCGCCAGCAGCGGGTCGCACTTAAGGTTTAACAGGTCTTTTTGGGCATAGGCAGGGTCATATTTATCCGAAGGATGCATCATAGCGGCAAACAGCTTGCCGCCCACCTGATAGCGAAGCCACTGCCATTCCTCTTTAAAATCCTTGGTTACGCCGGGTTTTGATAAGAGATAGTCATCCAGCCAATTGTAGTGGTTCATCACGTTCCCCCTCTTTTTGGGTGTTATTTTTAGCTTTATGCCAATTTTATCACGCAATGGGGTTTTTATCCACAAAATAATTCTATAGCTAAATATTAAAAAACGCCGCCAAGGTGATAACCTTATGCGGCGTTGGTGTCCATAGTATAAAATAGATGCAGAAAAATGTTCATTATCCCACATAAAATAACTTATGATAATTTCATGTACAAAATAGGATACGGCATGCCTTGCTCGTCTAATTCAGTTCTTTTATAAACTTTAAATCCCATATGTTCATAAAACCCTTTTGCTTGTGGGTTTTGTTCGTTAACTCCCAGCTCATTAATAGAATATTGCTTAATGCCATACTCAACTAATTCTCTACCCAAACCATGCCCACGTTGTTTGGGATCAATAAACAGCATTTCAAGTTTTTGTTCATCTATTCCCATAAATGCAACCGGAACACCACTCTGATTTTCTGCAACAACCAAATGCGAAATCCCTGCTAAAGCCTGCGGAACATATTTTTCAATATTGTTAATCTCCAAATCGGACAAAAACAAATGTGTTTCTTTCACCGAAGCTTTCCACACCTTTACAAGTTGCTCTATCAGCATGGCATTTCGGTCTTTTACATTAGTAATTTTCATTTTATTTCTCTTTCGTTATAAATCAGGTTATAAAAGACACAAACTACATCTTTTATAACCTGACAATCGTGTGGACACCGTGGAAAAAAGATTTCTTATCTTTCTCCAAAGAGAGCGCCAAATTCTCAAAATAAATCAGATTCTCCGCAGGCAATGACCAATTTTATGATGCCATAAATCCTCAGACTCTTCACGG
>JAEWNU010000307.1 GCA_023456995.1 Bacillota bacterium | reverse complement strand
ATCGCATGACGGTGCTGTACCGCATTAATGTTCTAATGGCTCTTTGCTTGGCGCAGGAAGATACCTTTTGATGGACAAAGGTGCCATTAAACAATACGTTGTTCTTATATAAAAGATTAAAATAGGGGTTGAGCTTTGGGTGTTACGTTGGGATTTGCACGTCCACACCGCTTGGTCGGATGGTTCAATGGCGGTAACGGATGTGGTGGCCTTTGCGGCACGCAGAGGGTTGAGCGGCATTGCCATCACCGACCATGATACGATGGACATGGTCGCACCGGCGCAGCAGAAGGCAATTTCCGTCGGCATCGACATTATTCCCGGCGTTGAGCTTTCCTGCATCGACCATGATACCGGACGCAAGGTGCATCTATTGGTTTACTGCCCGCAAACGCTTTCGTCATTGGAGCCATTGTTTGAAACGATGGCCAAGCGTCGGCAAAAAATAGGGGAAGAAATGGTCGAGCTGCTGGTCAAACACTATCCTGTCACCCGTGAACAGGTGTTGGAACAAGCAAAGAACAGCAAAACCATCAGCCGGGTGCATCTTTTACGCACGCTGCTCGAACTGGGCTATTCCGATCGGATATACGGTCCGCTGTATCAGACGCTTTTTGGAAGAGAGGGCGTTTGCCGGCGCCAAGTGGAGTATATGGACGTTTATATTGGAGCGAGGGCTGCTCAAGCCAGCGGCGGCGCAGTGATTCTGGCGCATCCTGATGTTTATGACTCTTTTGATATCGGTGAACAACTGGCAAAATCGGGGCTCATCGACGGTCTGGAATACAACTACCCTAGACGCAATCCTGAGCATATCCGAAAACATGACCGTCTGGTGCAGGCTTATGGGCTTCTCACCACCGGCGGTACCGATTTCCACGGCTTTTACACCACGACACCCAACCCCGTGGGAACCTGTACAACTTCGGAATATGAGCTGGCACAACTTCATAAACTAATAGAATTAAAGAGGAAATAAAGGACAATGGTTTACGAGTTTTCACCCAAAGGCGTATGTTCCCAAAAAATATCTTTTGAGCTAGCTGACGACGGTATAATTAAAAAAATGCATTTTTTAGGCGGATGTCAGGGCAATTTATCCGGAATCAGCAAGCTGGTCATTGGCATGAAAGCCACCGAGGTGATAGACCGGCTTAAGGGAACAACCTGTGGATTTAAAAAAACTTCTTGCCCAGACCAGCTCTCTCTTGCTTTAAAAGAGGCGCTGGATAAAATTAGCCAGAGGATGTGATTTCATGCTCGGTCACTATAACGACGACGACGTCAAGATTGCGCCAGACGACCTGTCAAAGCTGTTTGCCTGTGAAAACCCTGTTGCGGATGACAATATTGATCTTTTTTTGCACCAGCGTGCCAATGGCAATACCGCTCGTGCGCGTAAGCTTGGTGTGCAATATGTCGAGGATTTGATTGACTGTGTGTGGACCCGTCCGCCCGAGGACGTTAAGAGCGAGGATTTCGATCTGCAGTTAAAATTACTGTTTGCCTATGCTGCGCACCGCATTGTTGAAGATCATTCGCCGAATCAGATTGTTGCAAATGCGACGCTGGGCAGTTTTTATGAACATCTTGAGGATGCCGATCAGCATCTTTATGAAGAAATCAATAATAACGCAGCGTTTACGCTTTATATGTACCTGCACCGCGCAGGGGATGAAAATGCTAAATCGGTGGGGAAAACCTTCTCTGGCCTTTGCCATGCCGGAGAATATTCTGATTGTGTCATCATTGGCGAGAGCGCCTATGGGCGGTTTTTCGGGGCCTGCGCACAGCGCATGTTAAACGCAGGTTTTGTTGAATAGCGTCCCAAACTATCGCCGTGAGAGGGGAGAAGCAATATGAACCAAGGGGTATTTACCGAGGGGATCGATCATGGCGGGCTGACAACCGACTATGAAATACGCATCCTGATCTGTTGGTTGTTGCATAAGATGAAAATGCCGGTTACTTCTTCGCAGCTAAGCAGCGCGCTGTTAGGTGAGAGTCTGGTTAATTATTTTGAGGTGACCTGTGCGCTGGGTGAACTGCTAACATCGGGGCACTTGACGGAAGTTAAGGCTGACGGACAGCAAGGCCATGTCTCGGTGACCGAACTGGGTCGAAAAACTGCCGAAACCTTCTATAAAAGTATTCCGCGCACCGTGCGGGAAAAGGCTCTTGATGCTCTAAGCCAATGTGTTCTGCAGGAGCGTTTTGCAAAAGAGAATCGTGCTGAGATTGTGGAGACAAACGATGGTTTTAGGCTGGAGCTTTCGCTTAACGATGTAGGGAATGATTTAATGAGCGTGTCGCTCTATGCACCGACTCGCGAGGTTTGTGAAATGATGAAAAAGAATTTCATCTCTGACCCCACGGTGTTATATCGCGCGGTACTATCGGTGCTCATGGGGTCGACGGACAGTGCAATTGAGTTTATTGGTCATGAACCTGTGTAGTATATTTTGGGCGGCTGTTGCAAATGAAATTGCTTCAGCCGGCTTCTGTTTTATACGGATATTCCATTTAATGGAACAATAACCGTAAATATATCATTCAGTTTGGGAGTGTCAAAATGGCAATCGAAAAAGTCAGGGATTATTTTAAACGGTACGGAATTGAAGATCGTGTTCTGGAATTTGAGGTTTCAAGCGCGACAGTGGCGCTGGCGGCACAGGCATTAAACTGTGAGCCCGATCGCATTGCGAAGACGCTATCGTTCAAAGTTAATGAGGACTGCATCCTTATTGTAACGGCGGGCGGAGCGAAGATAGACAATGCAAAATTTAAAGCGCAGTTTCACACGAAGGCCAAGATGCTTACGCCCGAGGAAGCAATCACACTGGTGGGACATGCTGTGGGCGGTGTTTGTCCATTCGGCGTCAACGAAGGGGTGACTACTTATTTAGATGTTTCACTAAAGGCTTATCAGACAGTGTTTCCCGCCTGCGGCAGCGACAATAGCGCGATTGAGCTGACTATTGATGAGCTTGAGAAATATTCCAACAGCAAAGGCTGGATTGACGTATGTAAGACAGCAGTTCAATAAGCTATAAAG
>JAEWNU010000306.1 GCA_023456995.1 Bacillota bacterium | reverse complement strand
GCTTACGGCCGCAAAGAAGGAGGTCGAATAACATGCCTTTTCCATATAATAAGCCCGATTCTGTTGGCATTGAATATTTAAAATCCGTCACCTCCCCCGACCGCGTAACGATTGGTGTCGATATTCTTCCGGAATATCACCACGACGAAATGCCGGAGTACGGTGTTTTCCCGCCCGATGTGTACATTGAGGCAGAAAATGTGCAAGAAGTCTCGGCCGTAATGAAATATGGTTACGACAACAATATTCCGGTCGTCGTACGCGGCGCGGGTACTGGTCTGGCAGGGGGTTCCACCTGTAAATACGGCGGTATCATGTTGTCATTAATGCGTATGAACCGCATCTTCCCCATTGATCATAAAAACCAAACAGTCACCTGCGAGCCGGGCGCGTTGCTCTTGGATGTACAAGCTGCCGCTTCCGCCGAGGGGCTGTTTTACCCGCCCGACCCCGGCGAGAAAACCGCCACTATTGGCGGTAACGTCATCACAAACGCAGGTGGCATGAAGGCGGTGCGTTATGGTCTTACCCGTGATTTCGTCCGCTGCATGGAGGCTGTGCTGCCTGACGGCTCTATCATGAACTTCTCATCTAACGTGGTGAAAAACACGACAGGCTATGACGTTAAGGATCTTGTCATCGGGTCCGAAGGCACGCTTTGTATTTTGACGCAGGTCACCCTGAAACTTCTGCCTGCCCCCAAGCACACCTGCACACTGGTAATGCCATTCCCTGATCTTGAATCCTGTGCCGACATGGTACCACAGGTTCTAAATCTCCCCTTTACCCCCACAGCGATTGAGTTTTTGGAGCAGGAGCTGCTGGAAATTGTTGAACGTGCGCTCAACAAACCCTTTCCGGTGAAGGACGGCGGCGCAGTGCTCATTGTGATGTATGATGCGTCCAGCCGCGAAGAGCTTGAATCTGCCTGTGATGCGGCCTGTGAAGCGGCACTGAACCATGGCGCCCTAGACTGCTTGATTGCCGATACCCCTGAGCGCATCGCTTCCGTCTGGAGTGTGCGCGGCGCAATCTTAGAGGGCATGAAGGCCGACTCAGTTGCACAAGAGGAATGCGACGTTGTGGTACCAAGAAGCGCCATTGCCGAATATGTTAAGGCGGCAAAGAAAATTGCCCTGGCACACGGCATTCGCGTTGAGCCCTGCGGGCACGCTGGCGATGGCAATATCCACACCGAGCTGCTTCGTGACCCCGGTATGAGCGACGAGGATTGGAAAACCGCCACCCACGCCTGCCTTACGGAATTATATGCCCTCTCAAAAAGGTTGGGGGGCCAACTTTCGGGCGAACACGGCATTGGCAACGGGCGTTTGGAATTTCTTGAACCATTCCTCGGCAGTCGCATGATACAGCTTTACAAATCCATTAAACTGGCTTTTGACGAGAAGCTGGTTTTAAACCCTGGCAAAGTCATAGAGTTCAACACCTAAGGCCACCAGACACATTATTCAAACGAAAGAGAGAGATTATCATGGGTGGAAAGAAGTCTTTACTGGTTGACAAAAATCGCATGCCTTTGGCCATCGGCGTCGCATTCGTGGCGTTTACCACGCAATTTGGCGGTGGTTTTGCTTCTGGTGCACAAATTTATGCCTACTTTATCAACCACGGCGTTTGGTGCCTGTTCCTGCCGTTCTTTACCCAGTTTTTATACGCGCTGTTCTTCTGGTACGGCATGCGTTACGCTTACCGCAATAAGCTTTATGACTACCGCAGCTTTTCCGACCAGTTTTATGGCAAGTATCGCTATCTATTTTCAAATCTTTTTGAGGTTACCTATCTTATTATGATCGGTACTGCTTCGGCGGCGGCCTTTGCAACCGGCGGCTCTACGCTCAACATGTTGTTTGGCATCCCATACTGGATATGCACCCTAGTCGTCGGCGTGTTTATTGCTGTTATCGCGCTTTATGGCACGACTATGGTCCGCAAGGCAGCCGCCACTCTTTCGGTGCTGATTATCTTGGGCCTGATCGTTGTGCTGGTTCCCAACATTATCGCTCAGTGGGGTGCAATTGGAGATTCTGTCGCCAAGATGGCTAACGGTGCTATGAGCGTAACTTCTAAAGAAAGCGGCGCCTTCAGCTCGGCACTAAAGCTTGCATTTCTTTATTTCCTGTTTCAGCTGCCGTCAGTTTCGGTCATGTATCAGCATGTAGAGCCTTTGACCAGCGAAAAGCAGGTTAATCAGGCAGCTGTCTACATCTTTATCACGAACACCGTTGCTATGATGCTCGCCATTGTCGGCCTGCTAGCCGTCGCTTTTGTTCCAGAGCTTGTCGGCGCTTCAGTTCCTATGCTGGTGCTGGTGCAAAATGGTGTAGGCGCGGGGTTGTTGACACCCATCATTTCCATCTTGATTATTTTGGGCGCGGTTTCTACTGGCGTGAATATGGTCTCTGGCATCGTGACCCGATGCGTTAACGCGATGGAACGTCGTATTCCCGATCCTGAAAAACGCGCTTCGGGCCACCAAATGCGTAACATCGCTTTTTCGGTGCTGTTTACCACAATTGCCTTTGGCATTGCGCAGTTTGGTTTGATGGCAGTTGTCAAAAAAGGTTATGCCTATTTAGGTTACGCGGGTCTGATTTCGGTTTTCATTCCGTTTGTGGTACGCTTTATTGTAGATTATTCTAAAAAGTCAAAAGCATAAGAATATCAGTTTTTTAAGGGGCGGCAGAGATATGTGATCTCTGCCGCCCTTCTTTATAATCTACAATTCATTTACTATTGGGGCTTGGTACCACATCCGTCTGAGCTTTGGTACGCTGTAGGTGTTGACATGGTTTTTAGTAATATCCTTTAGAGAGCTTCACGTATCTAAAAAAGGAAAGGCAGCAGTCCAACTAAGAACCGCCGCCTGATATTTAGAATGTATCTTGCATACGGATACATACTTAAGCAGCAACGCTTTTGCTGCTTATTGAAGCGCCACATAGATATTTACTTCACAGTTACCTCTACCGTCGTTACTGACATATTCCTCAAAGTCACCGGTATAACTGCGTGAGAGCGACATCGCCCATATTTCAGCCCACGCATCGGAAACAGCTTTTACTTGATCACCAAACACTACAAACTTGGCATAGCGCCCCTGTGGAATGACCTTTTGAACCACGCCTGTTGGCTGCTGGCCAATCTGTGTTACCTCACAGCCGACTGTTACATCGTACTCCTCATATGCACTACCGGAATAATTCGAATATAGTCCTACTGCAAAGTCGTTTGCTTTATTTACAATTGAGAAAAACAGTCCTTTTTCAAAGAGTTGCTGCCACAAGCCGCCAATGACTGCGCCCATATCGGGAGCGGTATTAGAGGTTCGAGCAGTAAGACCCGCAATGTTTTTTTCTTCTAACGTAACAATTTCATAATTCATAAAGCCATCTCCTGTTAATTGATAGCTTCATTTTATACCTAATAATATGACAACATCACGTCATATTTCGTACTGCGCACAGGCAGTTTTTAATTTTTTATAGAGAGTCTCCCGCACATAAAGCGGCTCAATGACATATAAGTCCGCGCCATAGGTCATCAGGTATTGATAAAGCCAGTCATTTTCGGGCAGGGAAAACCGCACCAAAAAAGAGCCGTCCTCACATTTTTTGATTTCATCCCGGTTTAGCTCATCGAGCACACGGTAAGAGAGTGCTGAAGTAATGCGCACCGTTATTTCAACAGCGGGCATTTTGTAAGGTTGCTCGCTTGTGGGTGTAGGTGGTTCACGCCGTTCAAAAGTTTCTGATAAAAGAGCGGTCTCTCCTATGCGCGACAGTTTAAAATATCGAAAGTCCTGCCTCAGTCTGCACCAAGCCAGC
>JAEWNU010000305.1 GCA_023456995.1 Bacillota bacterium | reverse complement strand
CGCCTCGACCACGGCAAACTTAGCCTGGTAGCACGGCTCACCGCTTAAAGTGCGAATCTGGTCTTCTACTTCGGCGGCCTGATCTTGGGTGGCCACAGGAATACACAGCGGCGGGTACATGACGCACCACCAGTTTTTCCCCTTGCCTTGGCCAATGACCACCCGCAGCGCGGTATATTTGCCGGCGGGCAGCGTGACGCCGTCCTCATAGGTGCGGGTGTCAAAGTACATGTCGGTGACATTTACTGCAACATCGTGGGTGTCTCCGGCCGCTTGCAGCGTCTTTTTGGCCGTGAGAGCGATATCGTCCCGCAAAAATTCGGCAATTCGTGCCGCCTGCGCGGCATCTGCGCCGCTGAGCAGCTGGGAATATTCTTTTAATAAGGCATCGCGCACCAGAAGCTTATGTTGCTGGTCTTCATCAAGATCAGAGTTCGCAATAATATGCAGCCGCAGCGTATTCTGCCGTACAGCGGCGCATTGTGCGGCAAAGCTATCGAACGAAAGCAAGAGCATCGACAGCATCAGTGTTATCAACAATGTCAGTGCAAAGCGGTCTGTTTTTGTCATAATAAAAACCTGCCCATCCTGTTGTTAATCAGGACGGCAGGCCGTAACACGCTAAAGCGGGTGTGGTTTTATATGGTTATTTCTGCCTATCCTGTTGCAATAAAAGAATGGACAGTTTTTTGATGGTTTATTCATACGCTGAAAATCTTTTGTTTAAAGATAACAACCGGAAAAGATTAAAGCACGAATGCCGCTCATCGACATCTCGGGCAGCTTACCCCTCCTGCGTTTTTTGATGGATTAGAACGCTTGATGCTTTGCCAGACTGCTCACCTTCGACGGCAGCGGGTGGTCTATATGCCCGCTGACCGTCAAGTTTTCAACAATTTTCATGGTGGCTGTTGAAAACTTCGCTCTTGTACGCCACCTTATCATGTGGTAAATTGCCAAACGCCGCCAGTGCAAAGCCAAAATTTCGGCTCTGCACCGGCGGCGTTTATGCCTACCCCGTACCCAGCAGGTCACGCCGCAGCTGGGTCATAATTTTCTTTTCACGGCGTGACACCTGCACCTGTGTCATCCCTAAGCGTTCGGCGGTCTGGGACTGGGTCTTTTCGCCAAAATAACGCATCAGAATAATGGCGCGGTCGCGCTCCTCCAATAAATCCAGCGACTGGCGCAGCGCGATGAGATCGCTGGTTAGTTCTTCAGGCGAATCGACCGGCAGATCGAGCTGACCACCGCCCTGATCCTCACTTTCGGTCAGCGACACCGGCGGTGCGCAGACGCCGATGGCTTCAACTACAGCTTCTTCCGAGACTTCAAGCAGCGCGGAAAGCTCTGAGATGGTAGGCTCATGATCGTGTTCAAACGAAAACCGTTCCCGCGCGCGGGCAATTCGCATCGAAAGCTCCTTAATAGTTCGGCTTATTTTAATAGCCCCGCCGTCGCGGAACAGGCGGCGCATTTCGCCTAGGATCACCGGCACGGCATAGGTTGAAAAGCGTACGCCGCGGTCATGGTCAAACGCGTCGGTCGCCTTAATCAGACCGATGCAACCGGCCTGAAACAAATCCTCATATTCGATGCCGCGCCCCTTGAAGCGGTGCGCGCAGGCATGCACCAGACCCATGTTTTTTTCGATGGTTTCGCTGCGCGAGAGAATTTCCTTACACCCTGACATTTGCATCACCTTTGGAGATGAGCCTCCTTTCGAGGGTGACGACGGTGGGGCCGCCCGGCTTTGAGCGCACCTTGACCCGGTCCATCAGGCTCTGCATGACCGAAAAGCCCAGACCGGAGCGCTCTTGGTCCGCGCCGGTGGTAAAAAGCGGTTCCATCGCCTGCTTGACATCTGCGATGCCGCAGCCCTTGTCCTTCACCCTAATAACCACCCGCCTGCCTTCATAGATGTCGGCGGATATGTAAACACGGCCAAGGGTATTCGGATAGGCATGTACAATACTGTTGGTTACTGCCTCCGAGACGGCGGTGCGTATGTCACAGAGCTCATCTACTGTGGGGTCAAGCTGTGCTACAAAGGCGGCGACGGCGGCGCGGGCAAAGCTTTCGTTGACCGAGCGACCGTCGAACTCAGCTTTCATGCTGTTGAGCGGTTTTATCATGGCTTCATTCCTCCGTTTTAATACTGGCCAGGCGGTCTAACCCCGCCAGGCGCATCACCTTTTGCAGCGGCTTGGGGGTGTTGACAACATTTACTGTGCCGCCAAATGTGTTCATCAGCTTGTAACGTCCCATGACCAGACCTATTCCAGAGGAATCCATAAAAGTGACGCCGCCAAAATCCAGCGTCAACACAGCAGGGCGGTGGCGTTCAATGGCCTCGTCTATCTGGGCACGTATGCCAACCGCCGAATGATGGTCAATTTCGCCCGCAAGCAGCACCGTCAGCGTGTCGCCAGCAGGGGAAAGAATTGTACACACAGCTTTCACTTCCTTTTTTGGATAATATGGATATCTTTTCAAATTAGAAGGGTAAATATACCCCAAAACATAAAAATCCCTTATCAACAAGGATAAGGGAAGCAGTTGGTCGAGAAAGGTCATAAACCGCGGCTTGACGGCATATAAACGAAAAATTGGCGGGTAAAATGCTGCTGCGGCTTGCCAAAAATCCACTTTTATTAAAAAGGCGCACTTTAGTTGAACAAAAGTATTGGTAATCAGCAAAAAAAATCAGCTGATGGCCTAGCTGTGGCAAGCGACGCTTTATCGACATATTTTGACGATTATTATAAAAAATTCGACATGTATAGCCAGCTTTACATATGAAAACAACAAAATTTGACCAAATCGCCTGTATCTTTTTGGTGGATAAAGCGTTATAATTGATACCATATATTACATTAATTAACTGGATATTGTACCCACATAGTTTTTTGGCTTGTAAGATTGGCAAGATTTTGGCTTAAATTACGAACTCTATGCAAAATGAGGGGGAAATCACCATGAAATCACTCCGGCTCAAGTTAATTGTCATTTTTACGTTGGTTCTTTTAGTCATCGTTTCAGCTTTGGGCATCACTATCACGACCATTGAAGGCAAAAATCTTCTGGAGGATGCTGATTACAATCTGGAAATGATGGCGCAGGTTCAGGCTCAAAATATTGCCACACAGCTTCAAGCCGAGCTGAGATATATTGACGCTTTAGCTCAGAACGTTATGATAACTGACAGCACGGTCACGGTTATCGACAAGGCCACCCATTACAAGGCCGAGGCTGAACGAATGAATTATGTGCTGTTTGCTTATGCCGATCTGTCCGGCAAGGCTATTCTTTTAGATGGCACTATGGGGACAAATAATGTCGCAGACCGGGAATTCTTCCAGAAGGCAAAGAATGGCGAGGTCAACTACTCCGACCTGATGTTTAACAAGCTGGATGGGAAGCCGGTTGTGGTATTTGCGGCACCTGTCAGAGTAAACAATCGCATTGTTGGTGTGCTTTACGGACGGAAGGACGGCCTGATGCTCAGCGAAATCAGCATGGGTATCACTTATAAAGAGACCGGTTACGCTTACATGATCAATAATCAGGGCACAACGGTGGGACACAAAAATAACGACTTGGTTATTGCGCAGGATAATGACATTGAAAATGCAAAAAACGACCCCACCGTTCAGGCGCTGGGCGCTTTTACTGAAAAGATGATAGCCGGCGGCTCCGGTTACGGCGAATATAGTTACGGCGGTGTTGACAAGATTGCGGGCTATGCACCGATTGAAGGCAGCCCGTGGATTATGGTGTTGACGATGCAACGCAGCGAGGTTTTAAAACGAGTTATGACGCTGGCGCAGGTGCTTCTGGTACTGTGTGTTGCGATCATGGCGGCAGGTGTTGTCGCAATTTATATCGTGAGCTCCCGAATTGCCATCCCGATTAAAAAAATTACCGCGGCGGCTCAGCAAATTGCGGACGGTGATTTTAATGTCTCGCTATCGATAAAAAGCAAGGATGAAATTGGTCATCTGGCACATGCTTTTGGCCTTACCATCAATCAGCTGGTCAATTATCAGGGTTATATTGACGAGATTTCAGAGTCGCTATTAAGCGTATCTCAGGGCGACCTGACCATTGAGCTTAAGCGTGAATATACCGGCCAGTTTAAGAAGCTTAAAGACAATTTGCAGGCCATGCTGGATAATCTTAATGCCACGATGACGAAGATTAACGAGGCGGCGGCACAGGTGGACAGCGGCTCAGATCAGGTCTCAAACGGCGCACAGGCACTTTCTCAAGGCGCCACCGAGCAGGCCAGCGCCATCCAAGAGCTTTCGGCATCGCTTGAAGAGGTTACAGCGCAAATTAAGCAAAATGCCGAAAATACAAAAAAGGCACATGCAAAAGCCGATTCTGCCGGTCGTGAGCTGCGCAGCAGCAACGACAAAATGAAGGATACCGTTACAGCGATGGAGCAGATTGCTCAAAAATCAGCCGAAATTTCAAAGATCATCAAGGTAATTGATGACATTGCCTTTCAGACCAATATTCTGGCGCTTAACGCAGCGGTTGAGGCTGCACGCGCTGGCGAAGCGGGCAAGGGCTTTGCCGTGGTAGCTGACGAAGTGCGTAATTTAGCGGGCAAATCAGCCGCAGCGGCCAAGGACACCACGGTGTTGATCGAAGAGACGATTGCCGCCGTGAAAAATGGCAGTAATACCTCCGCCTCCACCGCAAAGTCGCTGGAGCAAAGCGCCCAAGAGACACAGGATGCCATTGCGCTGATAGATAAAATTGCGCATGCTACGCAGGATCAGGCTTCGGCTATTGTGCAGATCAGTCAAGGTGTTGAACAGATTTCTTCAGTCGTGCAGACAAATGCCGCCACCGCGCAGCAAAGCGCCGCAGCCAGCGAAGAACTGTCCAGCCAGTCCAATCTGCTTGAAGAACTGATTGCTAAATTTACGCTTAAGGACGCTGAATCGTCGGGTAAGACGTTCGTAGCCCCGGCTGAAGAGGACGAGACCCCTGCGCCTGTTCTTGAGGACAGCGACAGCAAATATTTTTAATGCGTTGAAAGCATCATTGTGCCCCTAAAATGGGAAGTGCAACAGAGCCGCCGGATTAAATCGGCGGCTCTATTAGCTCGCTTTGAAGGCATTGATTGCTTTAAATAGCAAAGAGCCTGAGCTGCATTTCTATACTCTTTTAATCAGGCACCGGAATAATGACAGAATAGGCTCTATATGCTATAATTTTTGGTATTCTATACGTGCCAGACGGTTGATAAATCCGTCAGACCAGGGCAGGCGCAGCGTGCGACAAAGCCGTTTGATGGACAAGCCGCTCGTACAATACGCAAAGGAGAGGTTTAAATATGGAGATTGTATCCCCCCGATACGAAGGGACAAACAAGGGCCATTACAGCCCCGGCATCATTTCAAACGGAATGCTGTACATTTCCGGCCAGCTGTCAATCGACCCAGACACCCGCGCGCTGCCAGAGGGCGGCATTGCGGCACACGCGGCGCTGGCACTTAAAAATGTCGAACGTGTGCTGACTGAGGCGGGCCTGACCCGCAGCGATGTGGTGCAGTGCCGCGTTTATGTGACCGACGTTGCGCTTTGGGATGAAGTGAACACCGTGTATTATGAGTTTTTTGGCAGCCACAGACCCGCCAGAATTGTTGTGCCAGTACCTGCACTACACTTTGGCTGCATGGTCGAAATTGAAGCGGTAGCGGAGGTTCGTGCTTTATGAATTACATCTGTTCAAAGTGTGGGGCTATAGCTGATGTATCAACCAGAGCCCCCAAATGCGATTGCGGCGGCCTGTGGAAGCTTGATTTTACCGCGCCAGCCTTTGATCCGGCGCTGATAGACAAAAACTGCTGGGGGCTTTTTCGCTACCGTGCGTTTATGCCGCTCCTCGACGAGAGCTGGCGTCAGATCTCTCTGGGCGAGGGCATGACACCGGTGGTACCCTTCGACGACGATTTGCTGCTCAAGATGGACTATTTCATGCCGACGCTTTCGTTCAAGGACAGGGGCGCCGCCGTGCTGATTTCCCATTGCAAGGCCATCGGTGTCGATTCAGTGGTGCAGGATAGCAGCGGCAACGCGGGCAACAGTGTAGCGGCCTATTGTGCCAAAGCGGGAATCGCCTGTGAGATTTTTGTCCCCGAGGGGACCTCGCCCAAAAAGATTGACATGATTCGTGCGCACGGTGCGGCGGTCAACATTGTGCCAGGCTCGCGCGACCACTGTGCCGACGTTTGCCGCGCCAAGGTGGACAGTGAGGGCAAATATTACGCCAACCACGTCTATAATCCCTATTTCTACGAAGGTACCAAAACCTATATCTACGAGATTTATGAGCAGCTTGGGCGCATTCCGCAGAATATCTTTGTGCCGCTGGGCAACGGTACACTGTTTATCGGCGTTATTAAAGCGCTGGAGGAGTTTCTGGCGGCTGGCGTCATTGAGAAGATGCCCAACGTTGTTGCGCTGCAAAGCGAGCATTGCGCACCCATTGCATCGGCAGTAGAACAGGGGCTGGCGGCACCGGCGATGGTTTCAGTCTCTCCCACGCTGGCAGAGGGCATCGCCATCGGCGTTCCGATGCGCGGCGAGGAGATATTGGGCTATATCCAAAAGCACCACTGCAAGGTAATTCTCGCCCCTGAGGATAAAATCCTTGAGGCAAGAAGTGCATTGGCTAAAAAGGGCATCTATTGCGAGCATACCACCGCCGCCAATTATGCGGCTTATCTGCATTATTGCACGCTTTATGGCAAAACGCCGGACAGCATCATTCCCATGTGTGGCGCGGGTTTAAAGTCCGATCATTAAAATGCAACAATAAAAAGCGCCCTCGGAAACAATTCCGGGGGCGCTCATTTTCAACTAAAAGACTATTGATGACAAAATAAACATTAAGTATATAAAACTGGTCTATTCGCAGAGGAAATGCAGCATAAAAGTAATCGCCAAAAGGTCGGCGCAACCACCG
>JAEWNU010000304.1 GCA_023456995.1 Bacillota bacterium | reverse complement strand
TATCACAATCAAGAAACTTTGTCAACAACAATCTTTCTTTTTTGTGGCTTTCAGCGAGTTTCGTTTGTGTCTCTCGCAGACAGCTTTGCTATAATATCATGCCACGCCAAAGATGTCAACACTTTTTTAGAATTTAATTTTGCAATTATTATTGTTGCCTTATGGTTGATATTTTATGTGGGCTTTGTTATAATATTTGTCGGTATATAAACGCGCTTATATCATTAGTACGCGCCCGTAGCTCAGCTGGATAGAGCGTTGGACTCCGACTCCAAAGGTCGCAGATTCGAATTCTGTCGGGCGTACCAAAAGGCCTTTACTTAGGCCACAGAACAGGAACCACCTTTCGAATTGAAAGGTGGTTCTTTTTGTTGCCGCAGAAAGCTGCGAATTGTTTTTTGGGGTATCAGGCTGCTTCGCGTTCTTTTTCGGATAACAGATAAGCACTGGGGTCTTCATAATTCCCGTTTTTCCGCACTTCAAAATGAAGATGCGGTCCGGTTGCAGCACCCGTGGCACCGATTTTGCCAATCTGTTGCCCTTTAAGTACATGTTCCCCATCTGAAACCAGAATTTCGCTCAAATGTGCATAGAGCGTAGCAACCGTACCACCATGATCGAGAATGATGTACAGCCCGTATCCTGTAACGGGTTTGTTTGGTGCCTTTATAAAAGCAATAGTACCGTCCTGCGCGGCAACTACCGGTGTACCGACGACCTCCTTACCACCAATGTCAATGCCGGAGTGAAAATTCTGTCCATTTAAAATCCATCCATATGGTGTGATAATGTGGCCGGCTTCGGGTGCGGGCCATACCATTGTACCGCCAACATACTCGGATTGGCTGTCGGATGAAATACGCTCAAATATATGCTGCACTTCATCTTCAAGTTGGCTCTGCATTTCAGCGGCTCCACTTTCACTTTCAAAGGGGGTCTTATCTGCGGCCTCAATGATTTCAGTTTTCGCTTTGACTACCGGATCGGCCGCCGCAATAGATTCCTCTTGTGTAGAGGACGCCTGCGTAGGTGCCGTTTTTTTAAATACACTCACAGAAGAAAGCGGCGCACAGCCAATCAGAAGGCTTCCAGCGATAACAAAGGTGACACAAATGGCAAACGCCATCCGTCCGTTCTTCTTGTAAGCGGAGTTTGCTATCTGCTGAATTCTAATTTTCATATGTTTTTCCCCTCCAAAGAATTGTGTATTGAGCATCATGCGTTTTACAGGGGCAGGCTGGAGCTGAGATAAAATTGCAAGACCATATTCTTTGCGAGACACACCATCACTTTGCACAACGTCTTCGTCGCAGGAAATTTCCATCGCATTTTCAGCTTGCCATACCATCAGATAAACAAACGGATTGTACCAATGCAGTGCTAAAGATATCATTAACAGCAGTTTGTACCATAGATCGTGCCGCTTATAATGCATCAGTTCATGTTTAAAGATGCTATCCATCTGCTGTTTTGGCATATTCAAGTGTGGAACGAGAATTCTAGGCCGAAAAAAACCGATCAGCATCGGACTGGCAATCCTTATACATGTACAGAGCTGAATCGGGCGGCTAATTTTCAACATTGCTTGATTTTGTTTATAAAGGGCGTTAACCGCCGGGTCTTGCACCGGAGTGCTCCACCGGTCAAGCTCACGTCTCATTCGAATATGTGCTATAAGGTGAACCAAAAAGAACACGGTTGCACCGGCAATCCAGACCATAGCTGCAATACCCATCCACGATATTCCAACCAGTCCAGAGGGAGCTTCTGCTCCACCTAGTAGCTTGACAGACTCAGCCTCTGCAAATGCACGCGCGGCAATAGAGGGGTCTTGATCCAGATAATAGACAGCCTCTCCAACTGAGAGCAAAAAGGGAGAGATGTCATAACCCGGAATTGAAATCAACAGGCGTAGCGCGAACACCATCCATACCCAATAGCTCAGCCGCGGGGTATATTGTTTGCGTAAGGTTGGTTCGACCATACTATATAGAAGTATAAGCGGTGATAGCGACAGTGTAACACCCAAAAAAGCTTTGAAAATCACGGTGAACAAACTCATTCCCCGCTTTCTTTCAGCAACTTTTTAAGCGCCTCAATATCCTCTTCACTGAGTGAATTACTTTTAAACAGCGCTGCAAAAAGCTTGGCGGGTGAATTCTCATAGAGTTTTTCAATCATGCCACCAGCCTCGTGAATTCGGTAGTCTTCCACATTGACAAGAGGCGTGTAATAATTCAGTCGGCCAATCTTTTCACATTTGATAAACTGTTTGCTCACCAGCCGGTTTAAGGTTGATTGCAGCATTTGCAGGTTACAGTCTTTGCTTTGGCGCAATCGCTGTAAAATCTCCCCGGTATGAATGGACTCCAAACT
This sequence comes from Bacillota bacterium, assembly GCA_023456995.1. Lineage (GTDB taxonomy): Bacteria > Bacillota > Clostridia > Oscillospirales > Ruminococcaceae > Yanshouia. The sequence goes on along the minus strand of JAEWNU010000304.1, from coordinate 3,713 downwards.
CTGCCAGATTAATAGCATCACCTCCAATTCAGCATCGGGTAAACGCTTAAAGTATTTCATAACTAATTCCTTTCCACAACAACGATAAAATTGTTTAACAATTATTTAGTTGTTTTAAGCTTAGAACGTTTGAATCAGTTTGTCAAGTACTTTACGTTGAAAATTTATACTTATTTATTAAGAGCCTTGCAAAGCTTTGCGCATTTGATCCTTCCTCATTTACAAGACTGTTTGCTATCTTTTACCTTTTTGTTTTGAGCAGCAATCTGGTTGCAAAGATTATGATCGCAATCCCAACAAGCACGTTAAGGATTTGTATAGCTATACTAGGTAAAAAACGACCACAGACGCCAGCCAAAAATGCAACACCTGTTAAAAACAATAGCGTTGCTAAAATGCAGCCTAGCGAAAACAGAAAAAGCTCTTTTTTGTTCCAACTGTGTTCAGTCACTTGCAGAGACAAGACGCCGCACCAAAACAAAATCGTCAGCGGGTTTGAAGCTGTCAGAAATAACCCTTGTACAAATAAACTTTGACCTGTTGGTTTAGAAAATGGCGCTAGCTGAGGAAGCAGCGAAAACCCAAGTCCTTCCGCTACCATATTTGCTCCAAAATAGGCAAGCACTAAAGCACCCAATATGCGCATCGCCATTTTTACATGCGCTTGATATAAAACTACGACAACTCCAGTACAGGATAGGGCAATATAAAAGGCGTCAACAAGTGCAATAGCTGCCACAAGGCATAAACCGTAAAGAACCCCCTGCGTTGCAGAGGTGTTAAATACCATCAGGCACATCGGCCCTATAGCCAGTTGCAACAGCATACCAAATTTTAATCCGCGCCAAACCATACAGCACTCCTCATTATATATTTAGTTCTTCCTTCAAGGTTGTTAACGAAATAATAGTGTTTGAGGTTGAAACGCCGTCAATTTTTTTAAGAACACTACACAAAAAGTTTTCCACCGCCTGCGTATCCTCTAAAGCAACTTTAAGCAGATAGTCATAAGCACCTGCAATGTGGTGACATTCTAAAACACAGGGGTGCTGCACAATCTGACTTCTGAAATTATCGATATGTACTGTCGTATCAATATTAACAAATATAAACGCAAGCAACCGCTGCCCCGTTTGATATCGGTCAATTTTGACCGTATATTGCCGGATGATGCCATTTTGCTCAAGCTTTTTAATGCGTTCGGAAACGGCGGGCACCGAAAGACGTACCCTTTTGCTAATTTCAGAGGCAGTTGCGCGCCCGTTTTCTTTTAATACCTCGAGAATTGCGCTGTCAATTGTGTCCATAGCTATCCCTCCTTTAACTTATTCTATAAAATAGTTTTCAGATGGTAAACAATTTTTTGAAAAACAAAAATATTTTAATAATAGTAGCGATTGATCTTAAAAATATTATGATTTGATTATCGTCCCTAGACTAAAATTGGGCTTTCGTAACAATCCAAGTTGCTCTCTGCCCACCGAGAATAAAATTATATATGTCACTTTTGGAGCGAGGCTGTGCAACGGATCGTTAACATACGCCCCACGTCAAACAGCTCCATTATTAATGTGTAATGCCACCCCTTTATCCAGACCAAAATCAGCCTATTTTCAACTAATTTCAACTTTGCGCTGGACAACCATCCCCTTTCTATGATAAACTCTTTTTCAGTTTAGCGCTTTAAATTGAAACGCAAGAAAGGCTGATTGACAACAATGAATATTGTGGTTTGTATGAAGCAGGTTCCGGCGACTTCCGAAGTGGAAATTGACGCTGAGACCGGCTCTTTAAAGCGGCTTGGCGCGGCAGCCCGTACCAATCCATATGATCTCTATGCGCTGGAAGCGGCATTACGCATTCGTGAGTCTGTTGGCGGTAAAGTAACCGTACTAACAATGGGCCCACCTCAGGCGGAAAGCATGATGCGCGACGCCTACATGATGGGGGCCGATGATGCAGTTATTCTTTCCGACCGCAAATTTGCAGGTTCCGATGTTCTGGCAACCTCCTACACATTGTCACAGGGTATTCGCCTGCTAGGCGGCGCCGATCTAATTCTCTGCGGGCGTCAAACTACAGACGGCGACACCGCGCAGGTCGGCCCGGCTATTGCCGAACATTTGGGTATTCCGCACGCGGCCTGGGTTGGTAAAATTCTTAAGGCAGATGAAAACAGCATCACAGTCGAGCAGGCTTTAGCTTCTATTATGCAAAAGTCACGATTGAATTTTCCCTGCCTGATTACGGTTGAGAAAAATGTCTGTGTGCCGCGTCTTCCTTCATACCGCCTTAAGCAAAGGGCGATGACCCATCCGGTACAAACGTTGGGTTTTGACCAGTTGCCAGGTAAAAACCTTTCCCGCTGCGGGCTGGTCGGTTCACCCACTCATGTTGAAAACATGTTTGCCCCACCCGCAAATGCAAAGAAAGTGCTACTTACCGGCAGCACAGCTGAAAAGGCTGCATCTTTAATTACTGTTCTAAAAGAAAAGCGACTGCTTGAAGGAGGTGTGCACGCATGACTGCATTAAACTTTAATGCCGCTGTCTGCGATCTGTGCGAAAAGTGCGTTCAAAAGTGTCCTTTCGGTGCGCTGGGTATTGAATCAAACGCTATTGTTATCAACGAAAAATGCCGTATGTGCGGCGTTTGTATTAAAATCTGTCCCCAGTGCGCGCTTACATTCGAGCAAAATACGCTTAATAGCGCTGATGAAAAGAACAGCTGGAAAGACATCTTGGTGTATGCCGAACAGGAAGATGGCCAAATACATCCTGTTACATATGAATTGATCGGTGAGGCCCGCCGCCTGGCTGACAAAGTCGGCTATAACGTGTGCGCTGTTATAATTGGCGGCGAGGGCACCGTGAAAAATGCAGAAAAGCTGCTATCCTATGGCGTGCAGGAAGTGTTTGCCTATGAAGACCACAGCTTTGAAGGTTTTAAGGCTGACTGCTACACCAATGTCACGGCAGATTGTATTGCGCAGCTTCGCCCTTCTGTCGTTTTAATCGGCGCAACAGCGCTGGGGCGTTCGCTGGCACCCCGATTGGCAGTCCGCTTCCACACCGGATTAACCGCAGACTGCACCAAGCTCGATATCCGTTCAAACAGCGACCTGGTTCAGATACGTCCCGCCTTTGGCGGCAATATCATGGCACAGATTCTAATTGCCGACGCACGGCCACAGTTTGCCACCGTGCGCTACCGTGTTATGGATAAGGCCAAAAAAGTCCATGAACCTACCGGGAAGGTCACAGTGATGCCAGTGTCCGACGCGATGATCCACTCCGGTATTGAAGTGTTGGAAGTCACGACGATCAGACGTGAAAAATCCATCGAGGAGGAGGATATCCTCGTGGTCGCCGGGCGCGGCGTTAAGAACGAAGAGGGTGTAGCACTCGTGCGTCGACTTGCCGACGCGCTCGGTGGACAACTTTGTTTCACCCGCCCGATGGCCGAAAATGGCCTTGGCGACAACGCACATCAGATCGGCCTTTCTGGCCGCACCGTACGCCCCAAGTTGATTATCACCTGCGGCGTGTCAGGCGCGATTCAGTTCGCCGCCGGCATGAACGGCAGCGAATGCATCGTCGCCATCAATTCCGACCCCGATGCGCTTATCTTTAATATCGCCAGCTACTGCATTGTGGACGACCTGTTTGCCGCGGTTCCCGCACTGTTGGCGCAGCTTACGGCTGCAAAGAAGG
>JAEWNU010000303.1 GCA_023456995.1 Bacillota bacterium | reverse complement strand
GGGTACCACTTTCATATTACTTAACGACTGGATGGTGATAAGATTGTCTTTGGAAGCAATTAAACAGATCTCCGAGACTGAACAATCTGCGCAAAAGTGTATTACTGACGCGCAGACAAAAGCGCGGGACATTATTTCTAACGCACAGCGAAATGCTGCGCAGGAATATGATTCAACGCTTAAACAGGCGGCCGCCCAAGCGGCTGAAGCGCTGGTAAGCGCCAAGCATCGCGGAGACGATATGGCCGGGCGACAGCTCTCAGAATATCACCGCCAATGCAAGGCCTTGCAGATGCAGGCTCAGAACCGCATGGACAAAGCAGTCGCCATAGTAATGGAAAGGGTAGTCGGCTGATGTCTATTTTAAAAATGAAGCGACTGTATGTGATTGCCCCCGCCGATTCAAGACGAACGGTTTTGCGCGCACTCACTAGGCTTGGCTGTGTCGAGCTAGAACGGTGCACCGCTCAACAGATCGTCGATTCCGGCGGGAAATTATATATCAGTGAAGAAAACTCACAAGCTGCAAAAATACGCAGCATCTTGGAAAATGCCTGCCGCTTGCTTAAAAATTCAGGCGTTTCGAAAAAAACACCATTATTTTCTACGCGGCCCGAGGTTACTGAGCGCCAGCTCTTTGATATGGGTACGCTGAGCGGCGCCAAGCAAACGGCCGAAGCGGTGGATGCTCTGGGTACCCAACTGGCAGAAGCTGGAGCGGAACAAGCAAAGCTGCATTCTCAAATAGCAACGTTAACCCCTTGGCAGCCGCTGGACGTACCATTAAACTTTACCGGTACACGCGAAACGGTCTTTCTGAGTGGAACATTGCCCGCTGCTATTGAAATTGATCTGTTGCTTACCCGCTTGCACACAGAAGCTCCCGCCTGCATGGCCGAGGTGATCGGATCTGATAACGAGCAGCATTATCTCACTGTGACGGTTCACAGGGAGCAGGAAGCGGCAGCATTGAACATTCTGAAGAGCGCTGGGTTTGTCACAGCAAACTTTAAAGACGTTGAAGTGACCGCTGGCGAAAAGATTGAAGCGCTTCAAAAAGAGATTGCTGCACTGGAAAATGCAAAAACTGAATATGCTAAACAGATTGCTTCCTACTATGAGAAACTCTCAACTTTAGAGATGGCGTATGATGCCTACACCCAGGAGGCGGCCCGAGATGAACTGCTCTCAGCCACCGCGCATACCGAGCACACAGCTTATTTTACGGGCTGGATGCCCGCCGAGGCGGACTCTGCGGTTGCAAAGCTGCTTGATACACAGGGGTGCGCTTATTCGATTGAGGAACCGGCGGAAGATGAAACGCCCCCGGTTATGATGCAAAATAGTGCATTTATCAGCCCCGTTGAGCCGATCACAGAGATGTATGATACGCCAGCTTACGGCAGTATTGTGGATCCAAATCCATTTATGTTCCCGTTTTATATTGTGTTTTTTGGTTTTATTATGGCTGACGCAGCTTATGGCATTCTGATGTTTATCGGTTGCTTGTTAGCCCTGAAACTTATGAAACCCACGGGCGGCATGAAAAAGACGCTCACCTTGTTTATGTATTGTGGGGTTTCGACTTTTTTTGCTGGATTGCTGTTCGGGGGCTTTTTTTCAAACGCTTTTACGGTGTTTACTCAAACTTTTTTGGGAAAAGCCGTCGTTATTCCACCGCTATGGTTTGACCCTGCGGCTGAGCCTATGAAGATGCTTGCTTTTTCACTGGCGATGGGCGGTGTACACATTATTCTTGGCATGGCGCTTGCCGCTTATCGTATGATTCGTCAGGGACATCTCCTAGACGCTGTCTTTGATGTGGGGTCTTGGTATCTGGTTTTTGCCGGGATTGGTTTATATGTGCTAAAAATCCCAGTCGGATTATATGTTATTGCAGCGGGGGCACTGTTATTGGTGTTTACCGGCGGGCGCAATAGCCCAAGTCTCTTCGGCAAGATAACTGGCGGTCTGGGGTCACTTTATGGCATCACCGGCTATCTCTCGGATCTGCTTTCCTACGCGCGTATTATGGCGCTTGGTCTTTCGGGCGCTGTCATCGGTCAGGTTATGAATCAGCTTGGTGCTATGGGCGGCAAGGGGTTCTTTGGACTGGTGATGTTTATCGTTGTCTTTGTGCTGGGCCATACCTTTAATCTTGCCATCAATCTGTTAGGTGCCTATGTTCACACAAGCAGATTGCAGTATATTGAATTCTTTGGCAAATTTTTTGAAGGTGGCGGGCGTGCGTTCCGACCGCTTGTCAATAATACAAATTATGTAACAATTATCAAGGAGGACTAAAACTATGGAATTCGTCACCAATCTTTTTTCGGGCTATTTCTTTGCGCTGCTCGGCGCGGCGCTCGCGGTAGGTCTTGCCGGCTCAGGTTCGGCAAAGGGTATGGGCATTGCGGGTGAGGCCGGTACCGGTATCGTTTCAGTCTCTCCTGAAAAATTCGGTCGCGTACTTCTACTGCAGGCACTTCCCGGAACGCAAGGCATTTACGGCTTGTTAATTTCATTTATGATTCTTACTGCTGCACCGGTGACGGGCGGTACGCTCACCATCGGGCAGGGTATCGGATATTTCTGCGGCGCGTTGCCAATTGCAATCGCGGGTTATTATTCGGCTATTGCACAGGGTCGTGTTTCGGCCGCTGCAATGGGCATTGTCGCTTCAAAGCCTGAGGAATCGATGAAGGGCGTTATCGCCGCCGGTATGGTTGAAACCTACGCCGTTTTTGCTGTTCTAATCTCGTTTATTATTGTCAGCACAATTCCTAGTCTGCCGCTGTAAGGAATGATTATTATGAACGGACTCGAAAACATTTCTAATAAAATATTAGCGGACGCAAAGCTCAAGGCTGATGCGATTGTTGCCGAGGCTGAGCAGAATGCCGCCAAAATTCTGGCGGATTCCAAAAGGCGCGCCGAGACTGAGGCTGAGGCGATCTTAAAAGACTCAGCCACGCGTTGCGCTGACGTTGAGGAAAAGGCACGTCTCGTTTCCGAACTTGAGGGCAAAAAGCTTATTTCAAATGCACGGCAGCAGATGATATCTCTTGCTTTTCAAACGGCGCTTGAACGATTGCTGGCCCTGCCGGAATCCGATTACCGCAAGCTTTTGATTTCACTGGCAAACGATGTACTTACCGACGGTAAGGGCGGCGAGGTGTTGCTTAACGCCAAGGATCGTGCCGCACATGGGCAGGCGTTATCTCAGGCGCTGGAAGGCAGGGTCACACTTGCCCCGGATGATGCGCCCATTGTTGGCGGGTTGATTATCCGGCGGGGCAAAATAGAGTATAACTGTGCGCTGGATGTTCTTGTGCGCATGGTTTCTGAAAAGGTTGCCTCTGAGGTGTCTTCAGCGCTGTTCCCGGAAGGAGCGTGAGCGTATTGCCAAAGTCCCCCGATACCGATTATGTCTACCTGAGCACCCTTTTGAAGGCGATGGAAAAAAACATGCTCTCAAAAG
>JAEWNU010000302.1 GCA_023456995.1 Bacillota bacterium | reverse complement strand
GATTGGGAACAGGTTGTTGATAACGATACCGATGCCGTTATTCGACACAGCAACGAAATTGGCGTTTTCTTTCATAAGCCTTTGCACTTTTTAACAGCGGATATACTTTTAACTGGCAGCAAAGCAGATGAATTTATATCTGCCATTTCTCCTGATTATTTTGAAAATGTTTATGGTGCTATGCTTAAAAAGTTTAAACATGGGGAAATACATTTATTCCCCAAAGGTGGGCACCCTGCAATGCTTACAAACTCAAAAGATTTCTATGAGCTGAGTTTAGATTTTTTTAGAGGATAAGTTATTGGTTAGTAGGATTATCAGCACACCCAGATGTAGCTAAATCAGCGGTGCAAAAGCTAATCGCACTATTCTCAAAAATGTGGCAACCCAGCGTTTTATGCTTGGCAGCCGTTTTTCGTACCACCATCTTTATGCGAGCATCTGACTAAAAGACACGCTGTAAAATGCAGACGAAAGCATTTACAGCGTGTCTTTTTATCATTAGAGAATAAGCTCACTTATTTGTGAATCCTGATAATGCACCCGAATTATGTTCATCAAAGACTGGGCAAGCGGAGTCAGATAAGTGTTTATTTTGTAGCAGAAGGATAAAGGAATACTTAGGTCGGCAGAGCGGGTATCGAAGAAAACCAGGCTGGGGTCGTTAGAAGCGTCTTTGACGCCGCTTTCAACCAGAAAGCAGAAGCCCATGTCGGCAGCCACGAGTTTTAGCACGGTGTGATTGTTGGTGGTATTGAGCCTGTTAGAAAAGACGAGCAGATTCTTTTCTAAAAAGTTGCTGACATGACGCCCCACGGTGAGCGCCCGGTTGAGCGAGATTAAACGCATGGTCTCAAGCATTTTCAAATCCAGCGGCAAGCCGGCAGCGCGCATCTGGATAAACGACTGCGCCACAGGATTATCGCGGTGCAGAACCAGCAATATGCGTTCATAGGTGATCGTTTCAGTGACAAAGGCCTCAGGCGAGCCCGCCACGGAAGTGTTCATCACGGCGAAATCTGCTTTCCCGTTTTGAAGCAGGGAATAAAGCTCGCTGACCGGATATTCGTGAAGATTGATCTGAGCGTGCGGATGCTCCTGAAGAAAGCGGGGGAGTATTTGCGGCAATAGAATTGACCCGCGCCACGTTCCCAGCCCAAGGTTAACCGCTTGGTTGCGGGAAGAATGCAGACTGCTCAGGCCAGATTGGAATTTTTGATAAAGATGATTGCTGTTTTCTAAATAGCTGCGGTACATCTGCCCGCCCTGAGTCAATTCAAGCGGATTTTGGGAGCGATCGAATAGCTTGGTGCCCAGCATTTCTTCAAGCTTGGCGATGTGCTGACTAAGAGAGGGCTGGGAGATAAAAAGCTTTTCAGCCGCGCGGGAGATGTTGCGTTCTCGCACCACCGTGAGAAAATATTCAGGGTTTCGGTTGACAAACATGCATAACACCTGCCTTCTGGTTTGGTTGTCGTTGATGCTACTATAGCACAGTTTTTTGTTGATTACATCCCCTTAGAACCAATTAACATAGGAATAAGCCTATTTAATAACTGTAATATATTCAAAAGTGATCTTCTTTAATAGGCGTTTGCCTATGATTAAATAGGGAAAGTCGTCTTTTACAAAGACGCAAAACCATGGTAACGTTAATCTGTGAAAGGGCAGAGGCAAGCAGCCTGCCGGAAGGAGATTAGGTTATGGCAAAAATTTTGATTACTGAGCAGATCGATCCTGTTGGCCCGTCCCTGTTGGAAAAGGCAGGGCACACCATTGTCTGGATGGAGACAAGAGACCCGTCGGAGCTGGCTGAAAAGATTAAAGACGCGGATGCGGTAATTGTGCGCATTCTGGATATGCCAGCCGAGATTATCTGCGACGCCCCTAAGCTTAAAATTATTGCCAAGCATGGCGTCGGGCTTGATAATATTGATTTAAACGCGGCGAAGGAGGCCGGCGTGGCGGTGACCGTTACCCCGAATGCAAACAGTCTTTCGGTCGCGGAACATGCCGTTTCGCTGATGCTGGCGCTTTCAAAGAATATTCCCCATGTGCCAAACCAGTATCGGGAGATCGGTTTTGCCGCAAAGAACTGCGCGCCCGGTGTTGAGGTTTCGGGCAAGACGCTTGGGATTATCGGCTGTGGGCAAATCGGCAGTCGTGTCGCCAAAATAGCGGCGGGCGGCTTTGGCATGAAGGTGCTGGTCTATGACCCCTACATTTCAGAGGTACCGCAGGGCTGCGAGCTTATTTCCGATAGGGATCGCATCTTAAAGGAATCTGATTTTATTACGCTGCACTGTGTGCTTTGTCCGGAGACCTTCCACAGCGTTGGAAAGCGAGAGTTTGACATGGTGAAGCCGGACGTGATTTTCATCAACTGCGGACGTGGCCCGCTGGTGGATGAATCTGCGCTGATAGAGGCGCTAAAAGACGGCAAAATCCGCGGCGCGGGTCTGGATGTCACCGAAAAAGAGCCCTGTGAACCCGCCAGCCCGCTGTTTTCGATGCCCAATGTCATTCTGACGCCGCATTATGCACCCACCACCGTGGAAGCCGCCGCCCGTGTCTCTAAAATTGCGGCGGAAAATGTTATCGGCTTTCTTGGGAATGGCGAAGTGGTAGGCCGAATTGTTTAAACCAAACTAAAGATAGAAGGAGAGATTTACAATGAGACTTGCGACCATCAAGAAAGACGGTGCCGAAATCGCCGGTATTGTCACCGCCACCGGCATATTCCCAATTGAGGCGCTGAATGCCGCCAAGGGCACCGCTTGGAAAACCGAGATGTATGACCTGATCTGTGCCGAGCAGATTCCCGGGCTGACCGCATGGTATAATGAGAGCGGCAAGGCAGAGCTGGAAAAGCTCCCCGGAACTGTTACATATGATAAGGTCGTCTATGGCCCGCTTTATCGCAACCCGCCGCGCATTTTCGGCATTGGCCTCAACTACGTTGACCACGCAGGAGATCTGGGCGAGAATGCGCCGGTTGGTTTTCCGGGCAGTTTTTATAAGCCCGCCTCCTGCATCACGGGGCCGGGCAGTGATATTAAGATTCCGGCACTGCCCGAGGCACAGAAAACGACCGCCGAAGCCGAGCTTGGCATCATTTTGGGCAAGGCCTGTAAATTCATCGAGGAAAAGGACTGGATGGATTATATTGTCGGCTATACCACCGTGCTGGATATGACCGAGGAGTCGATTTTGCGGCAGAACCCCCGATTTTTGACGCTGGTTAAGGGCTTTGACACCTTCTTTAGCTTTGGGCCGCAGCTCATCACCCCCGACGAGGTGGAGGACGTGCTGGAGCTGGAGGTTCAGTCGGTTCATAACGGCGAAATCCACGCCAAAAACACCGTCCGCAACATGACCCATAAGCCCGCGCGTCTGGTCAGCCTTGTCTCCCAGATGCAGGGCTGGCTGCCCGGCGATATTCTCTCCACCGGAACGCCCCGCGCTTTTCACGTTCAGGATGGCGACACCGCCGAATGCCGCATTTATGGCCCGAACAACTTTGCCATGGAGCCGCTGGTGAATCCCGTCGTCGACCTGAAGCTTCATCCTGAAAAACAGTAAATTCTATAAATATATAAGGAGGTCAACGAGATGAAAACTGTGTTTACGCTTACATCCGCTGAATCAAGACGGCTGATCGCCAAGGCGGTTGTTCAGATGCCGGAGTTTAAAAAAGCTTGGGAATCCGCCTACGTTCTGCTGGCTGGCGGCACGACCAATGCTTTTATCGCACAGGAGATGCTTGGATATGAGGGCATTGAACCCGCCAAATGTACAGTTGGTTTAAGTACTGACGGTTTGCTTTGCGTCACCCACCCTGACAGCCGAAAGAGCTTCCCAAACGTCTTTTATAAGGGCGAGACGGTGGAAAAGACCCTCGTCGAAGCACTTGGCGATTTTCACGCCGAAACCATTGTTGTCAAGGGTGCGAATGCCGTTGATATGCAGGGCAATGTCGGCGTTGTCACCGCTGGATTTGACGGCGGTACCATCCCCCGCGTGATTGGCCCTGTCACCTCTAACGGCTTGAAATATATCACGCCGGTGGGGCTTGAGAAGCTGGTGCCATCTGTTCCTGATGCCTGCCGGGCGGTGGGCGCGCGAAATATCGATATCTCAATGGGCGCGGACTTTGGCATGTACTGTCTTTCGAACACCATTGTGGTCACCGAGCTGGAAGCGATTAAGATGCTGTTTGGTCTTACCGGTGTTCTGGTTTGCTGCGGCGGTGTCGGGGGCAACGAAGGCGCCGTTACCCTTGCGGTTGAAGGGGACGAAGCACAGGTCAAGGCACTGGTCGCGTACCTTGAGGATGAGGTCAAGGGCGAGCCACCCGTCGGCGGCAACAAGGGCATTTGTGCCGATTGCCGCTATAAGCGCTGCCGCTACAACGGGTTGAAATCTGAGGAACTGCCTGCCTGGATGAAGAAAGCAGGCATTGCAAAATAGGGTAGATGCAAGACGATAAACTTTAAATTCTCACAAAACCACCATGCGGAGATGTTCGCATGGTGGTTTTGTTGTTGGCGTGGCTCTTTTCATGACAAAGCCCAAGAAATCCGAATACTTTGCCCCGAAATTCTATAAGAATTGAAGTGGATAAGCCGGTGGCGTACCCGCATACACAAACGGACAAGGGGGAAGATTTCATG
>JAEWNU010000301.1 GCA_023456995.1 Bacillota bacterium | reverse complement strand
TTTTGCTCGTGGGTGATAGTCTTAATACCCATCTGATGCGCCTTACGTACGACAGGCCCGCTGACATAGCCGCCGGTACCCATCACGATATCCGGATCAAAATCCCGAATTATTTTAGCCGCGCGCGGGCCGCTTCTCGCGAGAAGGTAGAGTGCCCGAATGTTTCGCTTAACGTTTTCTCCCGATAGCTTACGCTGGATGCCGGCAATTTCTATAGGCGCAAAGGGATACCCAGCCTTGGGGATAAGCTTCGCTTCCATTCCACCCGGATTTCCAGCAAAAAGTACCTCGGTGCCTGGGTAGCGGCTGCACAGAGAGTCGGCAACCGAAAGTGCGGGGTTAATATGCCCTGCGGTACCGCCGCAGGCGAACAGTATTTTCATGGCATGCTCCGTTTCCGCCGCCTTGGGGCAAATGCCAGGCGGCCAGTGATGTCGGGGATGTTGCCGTTTGATAAAATCAAACCTTTTGGATGGCTGCCGTTCGGGAAATTGATAGAATGATACCCATCTCGCCCAACAGCATCAAAAGACTCGTGCCGCCGTAGGAGAAAAACGGAAGGCTGATACCGGTATTCGGCACTGAGTTGGTAACCACCGCAATATTAAGCAGCGTTTGAATGCCCACCTGAGCGGTCAAACCTGCTGCAACCAGCGCACCGAAACGATCGGGGCAACGGGAGGCAATAACAAAGCCGCGCCACACCAGCAGTGCAAACAGACAGATGATCAGCGCTGCTCCAACAAAGCCGAGTTCTTCACAAACAATAGCAAAAATAAAATCGTTATAAGGCTCGGGCAGATAAAGGTACTTCTGGCGCGAAGCGCCAATGCCGGTACCCATCAACCCGCCAGAGGCAATGGCATAAAGTGACTGGACCGTCTGAAACCCCTTATCCTTCGGGTCGGAGAACGGATCAAGCCAGACCGTAATACGATCGCCCGCGTAATGCGCCAGTGAGGTCAGCAGACTGGGATTAAAAATGACAGCAGCAATACCAATCGTCGCCACAATAGCGCCCGCAACAAACCAGCGTGCATCGGTGCCGCCGATGAACATCATAACAATGCCCAGCGATAATATCAGCACTGTTCCCGACAGGTGAGGTTCCTTTAGCATGAGAAACGCAACTGGTGTCAGCGCTGCAGCGAATGGTGCAATGCCGTAACGAACCGTTTTCATTTGCTGAAAATTAGCACAAATGAGCGACGCAAACAATATAACAATTGCAAACTTGGCAATCTCCGAAGGTTGAAAGTTAAACGGGCCGATAAATATCCAGCGGCGCGCATTGTTAAGCGGCGGCATGAACAGCGCAATCACCAGCAGAATGAGAGTTATACCATACAACGGCAGCGACAGCGGCTTAAAAATGCGGTAATCGACATGCGACGCCATAATCATGACGGTGATGCCCATCAGCGCAAAGGGCAGCTGGCGTGATATATAAAAAAGGGAATTATTTTTCAGATAGAAGGCGTTGGCATAACTGGCCGAAAACATCATAATCAGGCCAAGCGAGACCAGCACAAGCACGATGACCAGAAAAGTTGTATCCATCGGCCCATAAATTACTTTTGTTCGTTGTTTTGACGTTGGCGAAGAATTTTCTGCCATCGGTCCACCCCCTGATTAAGTGTTTGTTCCAAGACTAAATATTCTTTGCCGCAAAGAAGGCAAATAATGCACCGCAAAGTGTAATAAACGAAAACGCAAAGACAATCTGTACTTCACTGTAGCCCGACATTTCAAAATGATGATGAATCGGGCTCATCTTAAAGATGCGTTTGCCGGTTGTTTTAAAGCTGATCACCTGCAGTACGACCGACATCGACTCACAAATGTAGATGAAGCCTACAAAGGCCAAAATCAGCGGCAGCCCAACCCCGAAGGCCATAGCCACGACGCAGCCACCCAAAAACATGGAGCCGGTGTCACCCATGAACACCTTTGCAGGATAAAAGTTATAGATTAAAAAACCGATACAGCCACCTGCCACCGCCGCAGCCAACAAGCTGATCTGAAAAAATCCCAGCACCGACGCCACCATTAAGAAGCCGATTGCCGCCATAAAGGTTACCGATGCAGCAAGACCGTCGAGCCCATCGGTGAGATTGACCGAGTTTACAATGTAAACGATACCCACGGCGCAAAGCGGGTAATAGGCCATGCCAAGGTTCCACTGCCCAATAAAGGGGATGATAAGCGTTGTCGAACTGTCTCCTGCCGCGACAAGACTCCACAGATACAACCCCGCCACCAAAAACTGCACGACCAGCTTCTGCCGCGCAGTCAGCCCGAGATTCTGCTTTTTGGCAACCTTAACATAGTCATCGGCAAAGCCGATGAGCGAAAAGCCGAGCGCCATAAGCAGCCCCGAAACAAGTCTAGTATTAAGTATCCGGTGATATCCCTGCCCCAGTTCCGGGTGATTAAGCATCGCCGCTGAAAAAGCCGCTGAAACAGCACACAACACACCGGCGATGAACATTAGTCCACCCATTGTGGGGGTACCTTGTTTATTCTTGTGCCAATTGGGGCCTATTTCTAGAATAGTCTGGCCGTATTTCAATCTTCTCAAATAAGGGATAATCCAAATCCCTAAAATGGCGGTGATGCCCAAAGAGAGCGCCGCCGATAAAAACAAGTAGCTGTTCACGCGTTTTCTCCTTTGCCGTAAAGCTGTTGGATGACGTCTTCAAGGCGCATTCCCCGGCTGGCCTTAAACCAAATCACATCACCGGGGCGCACAGCCTTTATCAGCTCCTGAGCCAATCGTTCTTTGCTGTCGTAGTGGCAGCAGCGTTCCATACCGGCCTTATCCGCTCCGATGACCGTATGCTCAGAGAGTGAACCGCAGGCCATTAGCAGGTTGATATCCTGTCGAGCTATAAAAGCACCACATTCAGCGTGCATGTTTGCGGCTTGGGGTCCTAGCTCCAGCATGTCGGAAAGCACCATAATCCGCCTGCCGCTGCAGGGGTAGGATGAAAGCGCCAGTGCCGCCGCCTTAAGTGAATCTGGCGAACAGTTATAGCAATCCTCGACTACAACCATACCCTTAAACGGCACAACATTCTGTCGCATGCCCACCGGCAGATAATTAGCTAACCCGATGGCCGCCTGTTCTGGCTCAATGCCCATCACACAACCAACGCTGAACGCAACCAGCGCGTTCAGCACATTATGCTGCCCCACCACCGGAATAACAGCGCTATATTCGCCCCATGGGGAATTAATAATGAAGGAGGTTGATTCACCCTTCTGAACAATCTCTGAAGCGCGAATATCACAAGCGGGATTGGTAATACCGTAGCGATAGATTTTAAGCCGGGGTGCCTGAACCGTGTTGAGATATTCGTTGTCGCCGCACAAAAACAGCGGCGCGCCGTCCGGCATACCCTCGAGCAGCTCCAGCTTTGCTTTAAGAATATTCTCCCGGCTGCCAAGCTGTTCGATATGCGAGACGCCAATGGTGGTGATGACGCCGACCGAGGGTTTTATCTCAGTGGTCAAATCACGTATCTCACCAAAGCCGCACATGCCCATTTCGATGACGGCCGCCTCATGCGACGCCTCTAACGCAAATAGTGTGTTTGGAACGCCTATTTCATTATTCTGGTTGCCCGCATTTTTGTGGGTGCGAAATTTAGTACTTAGTACCGCGTGGATAAATTCCTTGGTGGTGGTTTTTCCCACGCTGCCTGTCACGCCGACAAAGGGGATGTCAAACATCCGACGATGCAGTCCGCCCAATTTGATGAGCGCTCGCTTAGTGTCAGGAACAATAATGACCTTATTGGGGTCAACCCCCTCAAAAAGCGCGCTAACCACCGCAGCTTCTGCCCCGTTTTGCAGTGCTGAATCCGCAAACCGGTTGCCGTCTAAGTTTTCGCCGCAAATGGCGACAAATAGTGTGCCCGTTTTTGCCTTGCGTGAGTCAGTCACAACCTCGCAAATATCTGCATCATAGGAAATCTGGGTGCCCAGCGCCTGGGCAATCTGCGATAGCTTTAGCTTTTGCACCGCTATTCTTCCTCCGTTTGTTTTTCCAGCAGCTCCGCAACAATCTCACGTTCATCAAAATGAATTGTCCCGTGCGCCAACACCTGATAGTCTTCGTGCCCTTTGCCCGCCAGAAGCAGCGTATCCCCCGTCCCACAATTTTTAAGTGCCCATTTAATCGCCTGATAGCGGTCGGGAATGATAATATATGGCACATTATGTTCCAGCAAACCGGGCTTTGCGTCCTCAATAATTTGAAGTGGATCTTCGTTTCTCGGGTTATCCGAGGTCAACACCACAAAATCCGCCAATCGTGCCGCGGCTTCAGTCATAAGTCTACGTTTTTTTCGGTCGCGGTTGCCTGCACAACCAAACAAAATCATAATTTTATTGTCCGTCACCGCCCTTATTGCCTGCAATATCTTTTCAATGGCGTCGGGCGAGTGCGCATAGTCGCGTATCACGGTGTAGGGCGTTTTTGTATCCAATACTTCAAACCGGCCTGGAACACCACGGCTTTGGCCTAGTAGCGTCACCGTCTTTTGCAGATCCAGCCCCAGTGCCAGACAGGCTGCAATAGCCGCCATTGCGTTCGAGACTGAAAATTCTCCCGGCACCGGGAATTTTACCCGCGCTATCAGCCCACTGCCCACAAAGGCGAATGACGTACCGTCAGCGCGCATGGAAATGGTTTTGGCGGTGTAATCGGCCTGATCAAGTTTGGTTGAAAAGCTTTTAGCCTCACAGTCAATTTCGCCCAAGAGTCGTTTGCCATAAGGGTCGTCAATATTGACCGC
>JAEWNU010000300.1 GCA_023456995.1 Bacillota bacterium | reverse complement strand
GCGAGAATGCCATAGGGAGAAAACGCCATGACAAAGTCGGTAACCTTAAGCATTCCCTCGGCGCATTGGTCGATGATAGTAATGAGCGAAGAAACCTTTTCACCCAGCGTAAGTAATGCAATACCCAATATAATGCTGAAGAAAATAATCTGAAGCATATTGGCGCTGGCCATAGCCTCAACGATATTGGTAGGAACCCAGGTTACGATATTGTCAATAAAGCTGTAGCTTTGTGCCTCGGCTGCCGCAACGCCCTGAAGAAAGTCTGTTGTGCCTTTGCCGGGTTGTGTAATCAGCGCCAGAACGGTGCCGACAGCGGCGGCCACTGTAGAAGTAACGACAAAATACAATACGGTTCTTCCACCTACAGATCGAAGCTGCTTAATATCTCCCGTCTTGCAGACGCCGCTGACCAGCGTAAAGAATACCAGCGGCACAATCAGCATCTTAAGCAGCCTGAGGAATACGTCGCCCAGCGGTGAAATCGCTTCCGCCGCCGCGGGAGAAACAATGCCGACTGCCGCGCCGATAATGATTGCTGCCAGTATCTTAGCCCACAGGGGAATATTCTTATAACTTCTCATAATTCAAACCCTTTCTGACAACTGATTTTTGGTTGACACATCTACGGGCAAAGGGGCTATCACTTGAGCGCTACTGCTATACGTTTTGCAGCCTCCATCAAATCTTCCAGCGCGTTGGCAAAGGACATTCTGATACAATTGTCGCCACCTTTTCCGTAAGCGTCGCCCGGAACAGCTGCAACCCCTGCGTTTTCCAAGAGATAATCGCAAAGCTGCTGTGCATCCATGCCTTTGTAATCTACCTTTACCCATGCATAAAACGCACCCTCCGGCATCAGGCAGGTTACGCCGGGTATTTGCTGCAGCGCGCCGATAAACTTATCACGCCTGTCTTGATAACGCAGGCGCATTGTCTCAACCTCGTCGGTCAGGTCCAGCGCCACAGTTGCGGCCTGCTGCGAGAATTCGCTGATGCAGGTCATGGTGTGCTGATAGAGCATAAATATCTTGTTGACAATTCTTTCGTCGGCACAGAGATATCCGATTCTCCAGCCGGTCATCGCGGCGGATTTTGAAAAGCCGTTAATGGTTATGACCCTGTCGCGCATTCCCTCAGTTGAGGCGAGGCTGATATGCGTTCTGCCGTCAAAGATAATTTTTTCATAGATCTCATCTGAAATGACGATAAGGTTGTGGGCCTTTACAAATTCGCAAATAATATCGGCCTCTTTTTGTGTCATAACGCGCCCGGTGGGGTTATTGGGAGAATTGACAATCAAAACCTTGCTCTTTTCAGTAACATGGTTTTCGAGCGACTGGCGTGTAATGGTGTAATGATCGTCAAAATTAAGCGCAATACCAACCGGCTTTCCGCCTGAGGCGATAACAATGGGCGCGTAGGAAACCCACGATGGGTCTAAGATCAGGGCTTCATCCCCGGGGTTGAGCAGGGTGCGCAGCGCAAGATAAATTGAGAATTTTCCGCCCGGCGTCACCAGAATATTGCCAATACCACAATCAATATGATTTTCTTCCCTGAGTTTTTTGACGATTCTCTCACGCAGCGGTGTTATACCGCGGCTGGCAGTATAGTGGGTATAACCCTTACATATGCCGGTAATTCCGGCATATGCGGCGGCGGCGGGCGTATCACAGTCAGGTTCCCCACCGGCAAGCCCGATGATATTCCCCCCTGCGGATTTAAGACTTCTGGCCTTGTCCATTAACGCCAGCGAGGCTGATGGCCCAAGCATATTAATATCATGGTTAAAAACAAAGTCCATGTTTCGATTTCTCCTTAAGCCTGTTTTTTAACGGTTTAAATTTGGCGCAGGAGGTTGCAACCCTTTAGCCTTTTAGCACACTATATCATTAGTTGGACAACTGCTCTAATACAAAATAATATATCCTGTGATAAATATAATTGATACTATAGCTAAATTAGCTTAGAGTTGTTTGTTAAGACGTATACTGTGCATACTTCTACACATCTAAGACGCATATTTAGCCAAAGTCTATCAGCTTTTTCTGTATATATTTTTCAACTGTTCTGCGGCTTGTCAATAACTGTTCATAAACACAGTATAAAAAAAAGTTATACTAATTATAAAAGTAGCTTTAAAACCCCATCCGTTTGGCCATGTTAGGCAAACGAATGGGGTTTTCTTTAGAATTTATAGTTAATCATCGCCTTATTCGGCGGCACAGGGCTGTCGATAATGAAATTAGATCTATTGGATTGTCCAAGAAAAGATAGAAAACTGCGGCTTGATTTGCTCATGGATGAGGATTTTTTGTAATAAAGCAAAATGTTGCGCGTTGCAGCAGCATCATTAATCTTGTAGAAATACACCTTGTCAGTTGGCTCGACATACTGAGAAATATCCGCGCGGATAAACGCGATTCCCTTGCCGCTGCAAGAGATATAATAAGAAGTCAGCAATTGGTCGACGTACATCGATATTTTGGGTTTAAAACCTGCTGATAGGCACATTTTCATGCCTCTCATGTAAGAATCGTTCCCTTTTTTAAGAAAGATAAAGGGCTCATCCTTAAAATACTCCATATTAGTGGAAAGGCACTCGGGGCTGTAATAGTATCTGTTTTTGACCTGTTCAAAGGTAAGACGGTAGCTAGCAAGGTAGTCATTTATTTTATATTCGCGGGGAACTGCAAGAATCACGTTTTCTTGTGCCAGTACCTTGCTGGCATATGCTTTTAGATCGAGAGAATCTACTTCTATTAAAAAATCGAGATTACCTTCTCCAAGGTTAGCCTTTAATTCAATTGCGTTGCCTTCCAGCAGATCCACCTCATACTCGGGGTATGCCCGTTTAAACTCCATCAGGAGAGAGGGGATGATATGGGCGCAAAAGTACGTTGAGCCTCCTATCCTCAGTGTTCCAAGGTGTTCTCCAACCATCTCTTTAAAATGCTTTTCCATCTCTTGCTCAACCGCTATAATTTTCTCAACACAGCTAATATAGTATTCTCCGGCAGGCGTAAGCTGAACGGGGTTCGTGTTGCGGTTAAACAGTGACAACCCTATTTCCTTTTCGGCCTTTTTTATGGCGGCGCTGATGGCTGGCTGCGAAATAAACAGC
This sequence comes from Bacillota bacterium, assembly GCA_023456995.1. Taxonomy (GTDB): domain Bacteria; phylum Bacillota; class Clostridia; order Oscillospirales; family Ruminococcaceae; genus Yanshouia. The sequence continues at coordinate 7,463 of JAEWNU010000300.1, read as the reverse complement.
TTCTCGGCAGCCTTTGAAAAATTTTTTTCCTGATAGACTGCGTACACATAGTCCTTTTCTTTATATTTGAACATTCAAAGAACCCCTTCACCACAATAGAAATTTAAAACCCCCTTATTATATTACTGAAATTGTGTAAAAAAACAAGCGAACCTTCACCGCCGCCTGAACATTTAATAAAAGGCAGCACCTTATGTCCACAATAATCCGTCCGAGCTACGGCGTATTTACACGAATCCCCCGGCATTGCTTTGGCGCAGCACCGGGGGTTGTGTATCGATACGTTTGAACATTAAGAGGTTGGGCTAGTAGTTGCATTTAATTCGCCAGATTTTAATCGCTGGGTGGTATTGCACCGCGTTCAAGTACTAACAGAGCCGATTTCATTTCCAGCCCACCCGCGTAGCCGGCCAGCTTTCCGTTGGCACCCACCACCCGGTGGCAGGGCACAACAATCATCATGGGGTTGTGGTGGTTTGCCATGCCGACGGCACGGCAGGCTTTTGGGTTGCCAACAGCCTCGGCAATCTGTTTATAGCTGCGCGTTTCGCCGTAGGGAATATCGCAAAGCGCCTGCCAGACCCGTTTCTGAAACGGTGTGCCGGATAATATATATGGAAAATCAAAGACTTTCCGCTGACCGGTCAGGTATTCGCTGATTTGTGAAAAAGCCTTTTCGGTCAGCAGGCAGGGCAGATGGTCTGCATCCGGTTGCGTCACCCGGTCGAGAGAAACGACTGCCCCGGCGTCATAGCCAATTTTCAATACCCCGAATTTAAATGGATAAAAAGCATAGTTTATCATTTTTGTTGTTCCTTTCGAAAAGCGGCGGGCGAAAATCCGGTTCGGTCTTTAAAAAAGCGGTAAAAAGACGATAAGCCACTAAAACCTGTGGCATAGGCGATGTCAACAATGGGCGTATCGGTATCCAAAAGCAGTTGCCTGGCCATTTTCAAGCGCATTCCGGCTGAATACTCGGAGGGCGTTACGCCGTGAATCGCCAGAAATATTTCCGCCAGCCTGTGACGCGACACGCCGAGCCGCCCTAACCCTGCTGCACAGTCTTTGGCATCGGCAAAGGATGCTTCTATTAAAATGCGGGCTTTTTCGGCAATTTCGAGCATAGGCTGATAGTCGGCAAGATCGCTACGGCAGCGCTTACAGGGGCGGAAACCTGCGGCGCGCGCCTGCGCGGACGACTCAAAAAAGCGAACATTTTCGCGCTTTGGTACCTTGGATTTGCAGGAAGGGCGGCAGAAGATGCCGGTGGAGTTGACCGCGTAGAAAAACACACCGTCATAGGCAGCGTCATTTTCAAAAACCGCGCGCCACATCTCATCCGATGTCATATTTCACCCTCCTTATTGAGTAATTATAGAATCAAAGCAAAAAATCACCGTTACCGCCGCCATTATAGCATAAGTATTCAGTGATTTCTTCTCAATTCAAGATATTCAATTTTTAAAGACGCATCGACTCGCAAATTTTATAATCAACACATGGTTCGACAACAAACGCAGCGGATTTAATCGCATAATCATCATGCGCGATAAAAAATACAGGGGGAGTTTGTCAACCGCGCAAACAGTTAAATTTCGGTCACGTTAAAGCCGTTGTCAAGCAGCACCTGCTTAATCTGGTCAACATGGTCGTGATCACGTGTCTCAATCGCAATATCAAGGAAGCAATCGGTGATGTTTTTGTTGTTGCTGGTGCGGTTGTGATCCACGCTGGTGACATTTGCGCCGCACTCGGCCAAAATAGCCGAAACGGCGACAAGCTGCCCGGGTGTGTCCGAAAGCTCGATACGTAGTCTTGCGGTGCGCCCCGTCATAAGCAGACCGCGGTTGATCACTCGTGAGAGAATGGTCACGTCGATGTTGCCGCCCGAAACAAGGCAGACGACGTTTTTTCCCTCAAGCGGCAGTTTGTTTGCAAGCACTGCCGCCACTGGTACGGCGCCTGCGCCCTCGGCGATCATCTTCTGCTTTTCGATGAGCGCCAAAATGGCGGCGCAAATCTCGTCATCGGTGACGGTGACAATTTCATCCACATATTTTGAGCAAAGATCATAGGTCAGTTCACCCGGCATCTTGACGGCGATGCCGTCCGCCATCGTTGCCACCGATGGCAGCGCTTTTCGTTCATGGCTTGCAATGGCGTTATACATAGACGGCGCGCCCGCAGCCTGAACGCCGTAAACCTTAACATTAGGTTTTAGGGATTTTACCGCGAAGGCGATGCCCGAAATCAGCCCACCGCCGCCAATCGGTACGATGACCGCGTCCACCTCGGGTAGCTGATCTAAGATCTCCAGCCCAACGGTGCCCTGTCCGGCGATGACCCTATCATCGTCGAACGGATGAATAAAGGTGGCGCCGGTCTGCCGCTGCAGTTCGGTTGCACGGGCGGCTGCATCATCGTAAACACCTTTTACCAGCTCGACGTTCGCACCGTAGCTGCGGGTGGCTTCAACCTTTGAGATGGGGGCCGAACCCGGGATGCAAATGGTGGCGGGAATGCCGATCCGCGCAGCGGAGAGCGCCACGCCCTGCGCGTGGTTACCCGCCGAACAGGCGATAACCCCGTGGGCGCGTTCCTCATTTGAAAGCTGAGAAATCTTATAGAAGGCTCCTCTGACCTTAAAGGAACCAGTAACCTGCAAATTTTCGGTTTTCAAGAATACTTTGCACCCTGTTGACAGCTTGGGCGCGTGAATCAGGTCGGTTTTTCGCACTACGTTTTTCATGGTAAAGGCAGCGTGGTAAATGCTGTCTAGCGTAAGCACAGCGACCATCCCCCTTCCAAATATTTTTAAGATAGCAATAGCATACGCGAAATTTATCATAAAATCAATTGCAGATTGGTAAAAGTTAATAAGAAGACAGCATGACAGATTCTTTCTTTATAATTTTTGACAATATGCACCAAAAATTGCTTTATACGGTTGCATATTGGTAAATATTGTGATACAGTTTTATGGAAAGAAATACCTATGAAAGAGATTAAAGACTTTTAGAGCGTACTACTACATGTTTCGAATTCGTATTGCCCATTGTAACCGAAGTCGATTTAAGCAGGATCCTTTCAGCTTTGCTGTAAATCCGATAAACGTACTTAAAGTGCTGGAAAATCGGTTTATACTTTGAAAAGGAGTTTTTGTCTTGCGATTTAGTAAGTTTCGAAAATTATTACTGTTCTTGATGGATATCGGTATCATTTTGACATGTTATCTCCTTGCCATCCTGATGATGGGCGGTAGAGATATTGATAGCCAATATATCGTTTTTGTGCTGCAACAGCTGCTGCTGATTGGTTTTTGCTATAGCGGCAGTCTGTTTGCATTTAAAATGTATGACAGTCTGTGGCGTTATGCCGAATCGCAGGAGTATCTGAGGTTAATTATCAGCGTTGCTATAGCCTTTTTTAGCTATAGATTGATCGAGGTTTTGCTGCCAGCGAAAAACTTGGCAATTGATGTTGAGATTACCGCCGCCTCACTTGCGTCGCTAACCATGCTGCTGACCCGCTTTACCTACCGGCAATACCGCAGCCGTAAAAAGCTTTCGCATACCCGGTATATCCGGCTGGCTATTGTGGGGGCCGGCAGTGCAGGAGCCACTCTGCTGAGCAATATCCAAAGCAACGCAGACAGCAATTATTTGCCAGTATGCTTTTTTGACGACAATCCAGTCAAAATTGGCAAACACATTCATGGCGTCAACATTGTCGGTCCGATTGATACTATTGCACAATACTGCAAATCGCAACGCATCGAGGAATTGATTATCGCGATTCCTTCGATTAGCAGCAGCGTGCGCAGAAAGATCATTTCCGAGTGCACCCGCACCGGCTGCGATGTGAAAATTTTACCAGATACCGTGTTGCTGTTGGAAAATAAGTATGATATACTTGAACAAGCTATACGAAATGTAAATATTGATGATCTTTTGGGCAGAGAAAGCATCACCTTTGATTGTGAGAACGTCTCCTCCTTTTTAAAAGGCAAGGTTGTCATGGTCACTGGAGGCGGTGGCTCTATCGGCTCACAGCTTTGCAAACAAGTGATGCAGTGCGCACCAAGACGGCTGGTCGTGATCGATATTTACGAGAACAACGTCTATGACCTTCAGCAGGAAATGATTCTTGATTTCGGGAAAAGTATTCCTCTCAGTATAGAAATTGCTTCGGTTCGCGATGTTGAAAAATTGGAAACCCTGTTTGAGAAATATCGTCCGCAGGTGGTTTTCCACGCAGCGGCGCATAAGCATGTTCCGTTGATGGAACTTTGCCCTGAAGAGGCTGTTAAAAATAATATTTTCGGTACTTATCATATGGTGCAGATGGCCGACCGATATCACGCTGAAAAGTTTGTACTGATTTCGACTGACAAGGCGGTCAACCCCACCAATATTATGGGGGCGACCAAGCGCTTTTGTGAAATGATTCTCCAAAGCATGAAGGGCGTCAGCCAGACGCAGTTTGTCGCTGTGCGCTTTGGCAATGTGCTTGGTTCCAACGGCTCGGTCATTCCACTGTTTAAGCGGCAGATTGAGCACGGTGGCCCCGTAACCGTCACACATAAGGATATTATCCGTTATTTTATGACGATTCCAGAGGCGGTGCAGCTGGTGCTGCAGGCGGCCACTATGGCAGAGCAGTCAGAGGTTTTTGTGCTGGATATGGGGGAGCCGGTTAAAATTATCGAACTGGCAGAAAACATGATCCGATTGTCGGGTCACCAGCCTTACAAAGATATCGACATTATCGAAACGGGACTGCGCTCCGGCGAGAAGCTGTATGAAGAGTTATTAATCGCCAGCGAGGATTTGGTTTCGACCCCCAACAAAAAGATTTTTATCGAGTGCCAGCACCGTATTTCTCAGCAAGAGATTCAGCAAAAGCTAAAGCGGATTGGCGAGGCGCTGGGCAGCGAATCTGAGTGCCGGCTTCGCGCTGTTATGCATGAAGTGGTGCCCACCTTTAAAGACCCCGACGAGGTTAACCAAATCTTTGAGGCCTGCGAGGCAGCACAGCCAGTGCAAGCGGCCAAATTACTGAATACCGGCTTGCCCATCGTCATTCGCGGTACACCGGCAACTGCCGCGGCAGCAAAAATATCGGTATAAGTGGCGCCGACAAGGCAAAGGAAGTGACCTCTTGGCAGTTTATCATCTTTTACTTTTTACAATTATTTTGTTTGGTATCTTACAGAATCGGTTTTTACCTGCTCAGTGGGCCAAAAGGACTTATTGTATTGTGGGCGGTATAGGTCTGACGCTTATTTCCAGCCTGCGCTTTATGGTTAGCACCGATTATTACAACTACTGGGAAGGTTTTTTGCAAAGTTATTTTTTAAGCTGGGAAGACTTCTCCCGCCAGCGTTTTGAAAAGGGCTATCTTGCGGTCAGCCGTTTGTTGTCTGGATTTACGCTGGGTTATAATATTCTATTTGTGGCATTTGCCATCCTTTTTGCCACTGTCATCGCGTGCTTTATTTACCGGCGTTCCGCCAATGCCTGGGTCAGTTTTGCAGCTTTTATATGCTTCGGTTTCCTATATAATTCCATGTGCTTTCTGCGGCAATATTCAGCGTTGATGGTCATGCTTTTCGCTTTTAGATATATTGAAGAGCGCCGCTTTTTTAGATTTGCAATTTTTGTACTGCTGGCGTCTACTTTCCATATCTCGGCCATCGTCATGCTTCCGTTCTATTTTATTTTGCGCCTTCCCATGAACAGAGTGACTTTGCCGATAGCGCTCGTACTTTCAAGTGTTATTTATTTTAAGTCCGAGACAATTTTGGGTATGGTCACCAAAGTGGCTTATAAAGATTATCGTTCTACTTCCGTAGAGATCATCCACGGTACCAGCCCAGGGCCTGCAATCGCTTTTTTGGTTTTTCTAATTATTTGCCTGATGCTTTATAAGCCCTTGGTGCGGCGGCAGCCATACAACGCCCTTTTGGTTAACCTGCTTTACTGGGGAACTTTCTTGGAGCTGGTCGGCATCAAACATGCGATTATATCGCGTTTGGCACTGTTTTTTATGACACCGGCGGTTATACTTTTGGCAGCCGAGCTGGTTGACCTTGTTAAGAAGAACTTCCAATCAATAACCAAAAATGCCGGACAAACATTGGCGGCAGCGGTGCTGGCCTATGCCCTGCTGTTGGCGCCGATGCTGGTTTTGCACCAGCACTTGTTGGATATCAACTATAACGGCGTGGTGCCCTACCAAAGCGTTTTCTCCGAAGCGTTTGGGGACTACTAAGGGGGATTGGAGCATTGACTGTGGCAAGAAAAGCGTCAAAAACTGGTGGCGGCCAATTGGTCGGCACTATTTTGCGTCGGCGAACGAGGCTGGTGGAAGATGTTTTTCTCTTTTTATCAACGCTATTAATTTGCGCCTTTTATCAGATGGAAAATTATCGCCTGAACGTCTCAAATATAAAATCTATGCCGGATTTAAGCGGGTTACCCGCACTGTTTGCTTTTCCGGCGGGGGTGCTGCTAACTTATGGTATGCAGTTATTCCGAGCCGGCTTTGCTGTGTTATTTATTATCACACTGCTTATGCTGAGTTTTTCAAACGGCGTCTTAAAGCGGTGGCATTTTATGCCTGTAGTTGCGGCGCTGCTCTTGCTGCCTCAGATGGGGCTGGCTGTACTGGGCGGTACGCGCCACGGCGACGGCGTTCTTCGGTTTTTGTACGAGCTCTCCGTTATGCTGGGGCAATGGCCGTTTATCACGCTGCAAAGGCTGTTAGCGCCTGCATTTTCTGTCGGGTTGCCCACGGTCGCCATACTGGTCTTTTTCATGTCTGCACTGACGTACACGCTGGGGCGTCTATTCGCCCCAAACACTCAAAACCTGTGAGCACTGTTTATTATCTGATAACTCAATGCTGAACAATTCAAGCGGTTTGGCGTTAGTTAAATACATTATTCAAGGAGCGATTTGTTATGAAAAAATTGATGTCCCTCATGCTTTCAGTGGCCATGATCATTGCAATGGCTTCGTTGGCGATGGCTGCCGACTATAGCAGCTCAACAAGCGGCACATCGGGCAGCAACGGATTTTCCGGCACACCGGCCGTTGTATCCTCGTCTTCCGTGACGCAGGCGGTTACCGCTGGCGGTTCTGTGACGGTTACTGAGAATGCGGTCATTACCCAAAATGTTGTTCAGAGCATTGCTGCGGCTACTCAGCCCGTTACTTTCACTGCCCCGAACTTCACTGCTACCATCAACCCCGCTACGATCACCACGGCACAGAATATCAGCCTGGGTGCCCTGCCGGCCAATACGTCGGTTGAAAGTCTGTTCAGCCAGTTCTTCACCAATAGCTTTGCCTCGGTGCAGCTTGCACAGCAGGGCGCCTTTGGTGCGACTGTTCAGTTCACCATTGCCCCCACCAATCTTGGCAGTCTGAATACCGCCAATAACCTGCTGTTCTATTCTT
>JAEWNU010000299.1 GCA_023456995.1 Bacillota bacterium | reverse complement strand
GGTCAGACCATCTTGATGGTTACACACAGCGTACAAGCTGCCAGCCACGCCAAACGTGTGCTTTTTATCAAGGACGGTAACCTTTTCAACCAAATTTATAGGGGCGAGCAGTCCTATGATGCAATGTTTCGCATGATTTCTGACACGTTGTCCGTCCTGCAGGCAGGAGGCGGCAGCCATGTGTAAAACTTTTATTCTCCCGCGGCTGGCCTTTAACAGCATCAGAAAAAGCGCATCTTCCTATCTGCCCTACGTTTTTGCAACATCGTTTGCCGTGTCAGTATTTTTCATTTTCAGTGCGATTGTCGTGAACCCAATGATACAAAAACTACCACACGCGAGCTATCTTTCGATGCTGATGCAGATCGGCAAGGTGCTTTTGGGCTTGGTTTTAGTTCCTTTTTGTTTTTACACCAATAGCTTTTTGATGAAACAGCGCAGAAGAGAAATTGGCCTTTACAGCATTCTAGGGCTGGAAAAGCGCCACATCGGCTTTATTATCGGCGCTGAAACGGTGACAGCATATCTTGCATCGCTGCTTTTGGGAATTGTCACTGCACTGGTTTTTTCACGTTTAATCTTTTTAATGCTGCTCAACATTACCAAATTCCCGATAGATGTTGGGTTCACAGCTGAGCTATCCTGTTATATTGAAACTGCCGTTTTCTTTGGAAGTATATTTCTGCTTAATCTGTTAATCAATTTGATTCAGATCTCAAAAATCAGCCCGGTCGAGTTATTTAGAAGTTCGCGTCACGGCGAGAAGCAGCCCAAACGCTTATGGCCGTCCGCTTTATTCGGTGCTGCAGCTTTGGGCAGCGGCTATTACTTTGCGATCAACTTTAAGCTGGACAGCTATTTTCTATTGGTGGTTTTCGGCGCAATTTTTCTGGTTTTGATCGGTACCTACTGCCTGTTTGCTTCAGGAATTATTGCGTTGCTGCGTGTGCTCAAAAAAAACCGCAGCTTTTACTACAATAATAAAAATTTTGTCACAGTATCCGGTATGCTCTATCGGATGCGCAAAAATGCTGCGAGCCTGTCTAACATATGTATATTCAGCACAATGGTCATCATAACGCTGGTGTGTACGGTTTCTCTGTTTAAAGGGCTGGACAGCATCACCGCTTATCGCTATCCCTACGATGTGGACATTCGCTTTGTCAACGGACAATTTACCCAGCGGGCAGCCCTTAAGCAAGAGATTCTGGCGCAGGCACAAGCCAAGGATGTTACCGTTTCCAACCTGATCGGATTTGAATATATCAGCATGGGTCTTACAAAACGTGACAGTGCTTTTGTCCTCCCTCAGGATACGGATGACTATAGCCGTAGATATACTGTTCGTGTTCTGACGCTTTCGGATTATAACCACATTGAGAATGCACAGGAAACCTTGGATGATGGCGAGCTCCTGTTTTTCTGCACCGGCTCAGACTTAGGCTACCGGGAGCTTTCGCTTGCCGAAAAAACTTACAAGGTCAAGAAAGAGTTAGCGTCCCTTTGCTTTGAAACAAAAGAGCCCAAGGCCCTAATGGAAACTTACTACCTGGTGGTACCTGATTTAAAGGAACAAGCGTATCTTTTTGACGCTATGAATCGGACGGAGGACCAATGGGTTTACACTGTTCGCTTTGACCTAAGCGGAGAACAAGAGAATCAGAAGCAATTTCTTGCAGATATCAGCCAGGGGACGGCACAAATGCCGGGTTTCAGCGTGTTAGACAGCCGCATTGAAGGTGAACAACAGGATGCGGCCATTCTGGGCGGGCTGCTCTTCCTTGGAATCTTCTTCGGGATTATTTTTATGGTATGTATGATTATGATTATGTACTATAAGCAATTATCGGAAGGTTTTGAAGACAAAACCAATTTTGATGTCATGCAGCAGGTGGGAATGAGTCAGCCCGAGGTAAAGTCGGCGATACGCAGGCAGATTTTAACGGTCTTTTTTCTGCCGCTATTGATGGCACTGCTGCATACCGCCATTGCCTTGGGTCCGGTGGAAACAATGATGAACACCTTGAATCTGTACAATCACCAGCTGATTGTTTTCAGCGCTTTGGGCGTTTCCACAGTATTTGCCGTTGCTTATATTTTAAGTTACAACATGACGGCAAAGGCGTACTATCGGATTGTTCGCCGCTAGCGGAGACCCCTCGAATAGTGTGATTAAATAAGTTCAGTAAAAAACGAACGAACAATACTAATACACCCCGAATGTGGTAAATAGCCCCAGATTGTGCATATAGTACAATCTGGGGCTATTTAGATTACATAAAATATCTTTTTTTGCATTTTTTCTTTGTTGCTGTGTGTGGTGGAAATAGACCTGCATTTATGACTTACGCACTGGTCTAATATACTTAAAATGCCGTTCAGGATTAAAATAAAAGTAAATGATTCTACCAGGGGAAGTGTCAAAGCAGTAATCCGTGTTTGCAAAACCAAACGTTGCCATTGCCTTTTCAATCTTTTCTTCTACACTGCGATTTTCCTGCTCATAATCGAATGGTCCGTGTTCAAAAACAATATACTCAGCTTCCGGGACATCAATCATAAGCATTTGTGATGGGACTTCGCCTTTATAATCAAAAGGAAGGCGTACACCATGACACTCTGTACGTGGGATACCCCAGTCGCAAAGTCTACCATCCGGGTCATTGATATACGCCATAATTTGGCCACTGCCGCTGTTAGCTTCGCTCCCTCCATCGTCGTCCAATTTACCCTTGATGCTATCGAGTAAGCCGCAAATTGTTTCGAAGTCTTGCCCCGGAATAAGACTTTGCTTTTGCCAAAAATCCCAATACCCATTACTCTCATAGTTTTTAATGTGCAAAAATTTGTGCGCGGGAATGGTTACAAAATAAATTTTAACATCATCTGCAGATTTCATCATACCAATCTCTCCAAATCCGAAAAAGTAGCGATCGAAGGAATTTATTTTTGTACGAAGAACCACAGGCTTAGGCTTTTTCCGGTATTCACTTGGAGTCATACCATATGTTGCCTTGAAAGCCCTCGTAAAAGCTTCATGTGATGAAAAACAATAATCAAAAGCAATATCCAAAATGCTTTTTTCACTATCCCGGATCTCTTTTAATGCAAAGGCTAGCTTTCTAAGCCGCAAATAATCTCTAAATTGCATACCCGATATTTCTTTAAATTTTCTGGTAGTATGAAATTCAGAATAACCAAGCTTGCGGGAAAGAAACCGCAGCGTTAGTGCTTCATCGTGATGCTGTCCAATGCACTTATCAATTTCATCAACAATTATTTGGATCTGCTTGTGCCACTCGTACACTCGTCTGTTCACCTCGTTTCGATCACCCTATAACCAATTATAGTATGATAGAAATTGCATTGCTTGATTTTACTTGCGCAAATCAATGTTCTCTTTTGCGACAGTGATTTGAATATTCCACATTATAAATTTGGAGTTTCTTTTATTTGTTGAATGTTAATTTTACCTCTGTTTTGAAAGCTTGGCAATATCTAATGGCATAGCAAATACAATAGAGAGCCAAATCACCCAACAGTTGAGACTCCTCACCTTCTATATTAAACCCTCGCGATTTATTGGCATCAAGTTTACTCATCACACTCGAAGTTACAAACTGAAATTCATTATGCAAATATAACAGCTTTTTTACGCATAAGTACTAAAGTCTTAAAAAATATCATTGCCTCTTCGCAAAAAACGCCACAAAAATGTCGGTAGTGAAAGCTATACTATATAAAAAATACTATGTTTGGAACCTCATATCCAGATACAGTTCCAAATTTTTAACATCACAGCGGCTTTGTTTTTTTGTGGAATAAAACACCTTATTCTATATCGAAAACAAGATCCCGTTGGCATTAGGCGAGTGTTCATAAAGATACTTTGTGAACCACCTAAAATGCGGGGTATAAGGCGGACAGTTTCGGCTGTCCGCCTTTTGCC
>JAEWNU010000298.1 GCA_023456995.1 Bacillota bacterium | reverse complement strand
CTGGCCACCTGGCTGCCGATGTTGCCCATGCCGATAATGCCAAGCGTCTTTCCGCTTACGTCGCTGCCGTAAAGCTTGCGCACTGACATATCGCCACTTTTTAATCCATTGTTATAAGCAACAGAATGCTTCGCCAGCATTAAAATCAAACCCACCGCATATTCCGCCACGGATCTCTGGTTCGAATCAGCAGCATTGCAAATCTGAACGCCCATTTTTGTAGCAGCATCCACATCAATACCATCCACGCCAACTCCGTGCATGGAAACGACCTTGAGCTTCGGGCAATTTTCAAACACACGCTGTGTAAACTTGCCGTTTCGAGTGAGCGCGCCATCGCAGTCCCGGCACTCTCTGAGCAAAGTTTCTTCATCGGGGCCGGTTCCTATAATCAGGGTATAACCCTGTTCTCTCAAAAAGTCCAAACCTTTTTCATTAACTGGTTCGGTAATTAGCACTCGATATTCCATGGCTAGATCTCCTCCTTTTATCAATATTATACAGGGCATGGTAATTTTCTACAACGGACACAATACACGCTATTTTCTTAAGTTGGTGGACATTTTATCGTCTTACTAGTGACTTTTATGAAATTTTAATATAATATAAATAATTGTAGTACTTTACCACAATAAATGGTTTTAAGTTAATATTTTTGATACAAAAGGGGGAGAAATATGGCCTTCACTATTCAGGATCTGATTAACCAGAGAGTTTTTCCGAATGTAAAAATGCAGGCGGGGCATAAAGGCAGTAAAAACGAAATTCTCTGGGTTAACATTATGGAAATTTTGGACACACCTGAATCTGTACAACCTGGGGAGTTGCTGTTTACAACCGGATGCGGCCTGCAGCAAGAAAAGGATCATGAAGATTTGATTGAGCGGCTGGCTAAGCGCGGCGTCAGCGGAATCGCCATTCAAATCGGTTACTACATCGAGAACATACCTGAGTACATCCTTAAGCAAGCGGACGCTCTAGACTTCCCGGTTCTGTCCCTGCCGAAAAACCTGACTTTTTCGGAAATTCTACATACGATGATGCAGATCATTCCTTCCGATTTTAAAAAGAATTGGGGGGACAATGTGTTGAAGCAATCTTATATCTTTCTGGAGCGTAACCTTGCAAACAACCCAAATGACATCTTTACCGATAATGATGACCAATATGTCCAGCTTATGCTTTTATCTCCTGTAAATTACACCAACGTAGAAGAAAAGGGTTGGCGCAAATGCCTGGCTCAAATCTGCTCGTTCATCCAGTCTTGCAGCCGCACTTGCCTGTGGCATGAGCTCTCGCAGCACAAGTATGTATTCCTTACAACACATTCCACTCACGAAGACTGCCTGCCCATGTTATATGGGCTAAATATCAAGTTCACCCTGCTCTCTGAACAATATGGTACCAATTATTATCTGGGCGCAGAGCGGCTTCGCTCGCCAGATGATCTTATGACAGCATTAAATCATGCTACAGAAGCGCTGGACACCCTGCAGCTCATTCAAGCCAGACGGGGCGTGTGCTCGTACGAAAACATCCGTTTTGTAAAGATGTTTGGTCACCTGCACCGTAAAGATTCTTCCGTTGTGCTGGACAACCAGTCGCTTCAGGTTCTACTTAATTATGACAAAGTTAACAACACCAATTATATGCAAACCCTGCGCATCTATCTCTCGAACAATTGCAATATGACTCAGACTGCTGCACAACTTTTTGTCCACCGCCACACGCTGATTAAGCGTCTATCTAAGATTTCCTCCATCGGGGGACTCAACCTTGATGACTATTACACACGCATTTACATGTCTATCGCGCTGCTTTTTCATGACTATTTTATATATTAAAGATGGACAAACTATATACCAATCGAGCGCTTTTGCCACAAAATGTCTAAATGTATTGTTAAACATTTGACTTAACAAATCCCATCTGATATTTTGAATTAAACAGAGCGCATGTGGTGAAAAAAATTGTGTAAATTGCACGCAATGCGTTCGACAACACAAAAGGGAGATGGAACAATTGACTTCAATTAAGGGTGGTTATACGAACTATGGACAGGATGTCGGCATCCTGATGATGCGCACCGTATTTCCTCGTCTGATTGGCGACATTGGAAACGCCAGAACGTTTTCTATGCCTGTGCGTTATCAGATTGTTGATGTGGATCCTCTGAATATAACTGAGAAAAATGCCAATGAGCGCCTTATTCAACCTTTTATCCGCGCTGCTTGTGAACTGGAGGCGGCGGGATGTAAAGCGATTGCCACCAGCTGTGGATTTTTGGGTGGTTTCCAACGGCAACTGGCCGACGCAGTCAATATCCCGGTGTTTACTTCCACGTTGCTTCTAGCTCCCATGGTTCATTCTGTACTAAACCGCAATCGCTCGATCGGAATTTTAACGGAGTGCGCCGCCACAATGACCGAATCACATTTCAACCAGGCCGGCTGGTCTGCGAAGGACATCCCCGTTAACGTAACTGGCATGTCACCGGATTCAGCTTTTTCCCAGCTCATCATCGGCGATAATCCCGAGGGCAACTGGGAGCAGATGGCTGAATGCATCAAGGATATGACAAAGCGCCATATGCAGCAGTACCCTGATACCGGTGCTCTCCTGCTTGAATGCACCAATTATGCCCCGTTCACCAAAATGATTCAGGAAATAGCACAGGTTCCAGTGTTCGGTATGAACCAGCTGCTCGAGTATATTGATTCCTGCATCAATGCCCCTGATTATCACCACGTATAGTCATTCAGTATTTTTATGGCTTAAGTTTACGGTCTAAATTTTATATACCTTCATAAAAGAAAGGAACCGAACTATGGCACTTGTAAAGGATGTTCTAACTGCACTGGATGACTTGACGAACGGGCGTTGTCTTAAATCCCCCTATGACTGGTCATCAGGAAAAAATCCATGGGTTGTTACCAAGTCATCCAACATACCGGGTAAATCTATTGTAGAAATGCCAGGCCTTGTTTGGGGCGACCCCGAAATGCCGGTCAAAAAAATAGCAGTTTTAATGACTATGACCGAAAGCGCCATTGAGCTCGCCGCTGCTACAGGCGTTGATGCCATTGTCGCGCATCATCCCATTGGAGATTCATCAAATTCGGGCGGTGTTTTGATAAAATATTATCTCGGAGCTTACAATCTCGCCTGCTTTGAGTTACATGAGGCCTTTCATGGGCTTCACCCGGGAATTCCGTGGCTGCATGGACATAAGCCGTTTTTTGCTTCGGTTCACTATGGCGATGTTCCGGGAAATGTCGTCTATGTCGGCGATGTTTTTCCAGAAATTAAGACCATTGGTGATATGATGACCCGCTTGGATGGCTTGATGAACGTCGAATGTGATGAAAAAATGCTTTCATTGGAACGCAACCATAGATGCTGCGAAAAGATAGAGGAAACCAGCGTTGCAGCAAGAGCAAAAATTTTGGTTGGCTCCCCCAATTCCCCGATGACAAAGGTTATACACATATTCCCTCATTGCGGTTTTACATCTGCCCACCTTGAGAGGCTTGTAAAAGACAACCCCGGTGTTGATACGCTGCTTGCATCAATCAGCAGGGTGTATCCCGGCCACGACCTTATTGCGAAAGCCGAAGAACTAGGCTTGAGCTTTGTTTGTGGAAATTCTCACGCCATGGAGATATTTGAAAACGGTGTTCCGCTTGCAAATGCTTTAAAAAATCACCTACCCGATGTCGAAGTGGTCATATTTAGAGAGCGGATGACCAGCGTGCCGCTCGAGTTAATAGGATCACCAGAAATAAGGGACTACGGCACCAAAATTGCAAAGGAATATCTGCATCGCAAATAGTTTTTGATCTGAGACCGGACAATTATCAAAAATAGAATGCACCACCATAGCACCATAGCACCGTAGACAAGGGAAAAGATAGCCCATAATGAAACCTTCGTGTAGAATGAAGCATCAACATCATTCAGACAGAGGCCCCAATATGAGCTAGAAATTTATAAGGAGGAACCACCATGAAAGCAGCAACCACCGAAAAGGAAAATCTACAAAGACAGCAATGGCAACCAATCGAGTTTGTGGGTCTGGGGCTCTTGATTACTATCCTCATTTGCATCTTTTTCTTTGACAAGCAGTTTTCCGGGATGTTCGACGCTATGTTCACTCGCGCCTATAAAATATTTGAGTTCTATCTATTTGGAGGTGCAAAGCTTGGCGCCGCCATCATTGTCTCAGTTATGACAGGACGCATACTAGAGCGCTGCGGAATGACCGATGCGCTTATGCGTCTATTCTTGCCGATTATGAAGGTCTTAAAGATCAATGCTGCAGTTGTAGTTGGCACGATTTATAACATTTTGGGCGATGTCAATGCCGCCGGACGTATTGCGGGGCCTGTTGTGATGAAGGCCAAATGTACAAAAGATGAGCAGAAGATCGCTATTGCAACCATGTGTAATGCGCCCTGTTCCTTTTCCATCATCGTGCTCGGCATCATCGCGCTATCCGCTGCGGGAATCAATCCTTTCCCTGTGTTGATTGTAGGACTGTTTTTGCCGGTTATTCTTGTTCCTGCAATTTTGAGACTTTTCTGGCTTGACACCAAGGCTGCTAACATCAGAGACCTTCCTCGTTTCACCCCTGAAACAGGCGTGATGGAAACACTGTTTGGCTCCGCTCGTGAGGGTGCTCAGCTGGTATTCCTCTTCATTCTTCCCGCCGGATGCGTGGTGTTTGCTCTTATTGGCGTTTTAGAGTATTTTGGAATTTGGCCAATTATTACCGGAAGCCTCGGCGGCATTCTTGCTGCGATCGGCATTGAGCCTATGACAGGCGTTGATACCATCGTGACCGCTGGAACGCTTGCAATGAAAAACCTTGGAACCTATCTCTCCGAAGGAACTATCGTACCAGCGACCGCAGCTATGAAGAAAATGATCGTGGGCTCCTTCATCCTCGCAAACTCCGCCTGGCCCATTCAGGTGCCTCTTGGACAAATTCCGGCAGTTTGGAATGGCGTTGTTGAATTGAAAAACGGTGAAATCATGCGAGCTGCTATCATTGGTTGCGTTGTTCGCCTTCTTTATGCAGCAGTTTTTGCTCAGCTGTTCGGTTTGTTCTTTTAAGTGATAGCAATCTTAATGGTGTATACTTATGGCACAGTTCTGAATAGATACCATCTACTATTTAGCTGGTAAGATGCTAAGCTATTAAAGGCCGAGGGGGAATTTTCTCCTTCGGCCTTTGTGATGAGGTGCCAAGCATAGCTACGCCCAAGAAATTTACCAGATCGATCCCCCCGAGCACTACTGTTAAAAAATTCAAGAGCAAGGCTTCGAATTCAAATTTATAACAAAATTAATAATTTGAAAAATTCCGATTCGATATCAGGCGAATTTATAACACTTTTAGCCCTAATTCATATACTGGCAATAGTGAGAGTGTCAATTATGAAAGGGGTTAATACACTATGAAGCTTGCTTTTGAACTTGTGCCCGACCTTGCAACCTACATCGCACCCCACCACCGATTTCGTATGTCGATAACCAAGGCTGGCACAGAAATAGCTACCTCCTGCGGCAGCGATACTTATAACTATAATGCGATGGTGCTGGCGGGTCAGCCAATTGCAGCGACAGGGAGAGATGCAGTCCACCATTTTGAACCCGACTTGAAAGGCCTAAAAGGTATTGGTGGTGTTACAGTTGAAGTCCCACTTTTAGAGGATGGCGATTTTGATCAACTTGCTGTGAGCATCGATAATAACCTTATTCTTTCGCAGGAAATCCTACAGAGCTTTTACAGCCTTCGCTGTCATATTGATGACAGAACTTTCCTTCTGCCTTTAAAGAGACAGCTTTTGCGCGTCAGTTGGGACGGTCTGGGGATGTTTAATATAGATGTAGGTTCAATATGCAATACAATCGCCAAAAAGCATATCGCCTAGAGATAATTGATATATCTGCTGATCATGAAGAATAGGGTCGACCACAAATTCCAGCTTCAGGCTAAACGCTAAATTGGCGGTCCCCTTTCGTGTACGCTTCCACCCTCTCAAGCGCAATCAGAATTTTCAGCATCTATACGCCAAAAACGGGGATTACGCTGCTGCGCAATCCCCGTTTTTAAAGAAGCTGACGGCGAGATGTTTTTTGACATTTTGCCGTTTAATTTGTATCGCTGATATACTTTATACGTGTTTTTAGTTCTACTCAATTTACGCGACACTGGTGTAAATTTCTCCACCTTTAGATTCAAAGGTAACTGCTGCGGAGTTAACGATATTACCTTGACTGTCTTTCATGGCGTAGAACATGATAAACAGGCCGTCGCCAAGTTCAGTTTCTGCAAAAGCGGTTTCAGTCGTCACCTTAATAGTGTCAATCGGGACAGCTATCAATTCATCGCTGTCGTCGCTAAGGGCGGTCGCATAGTGAACGGTCTGAATCTCATCACCCTCCACCAAATAGCGCAGGTTTTTATCGGCTGCACCACTTTCGTCCAGCGGTTTTCTGGCTCCTTCAATATAATATTCCTCTGTGCTAAAGTCGTAGATAACCATCAGGTTATAGTCCTCGCCGTTTAACAAAATCGGCACTGAATACTGGTTATAGCCGTCGCCCTCGTAGGCAATTTCCATATAGCACAGCGCACCGTCCAGACTACCCCAGACACCGCGGAAGTTGTCTTTAAACACGCCGTTATCCCAATCCGCTATAATATCGTTATCGGTACCAAGGCAAAGCATGATGTCTTCTTCGGGGTCGGCATAATAAAGCTCAAATGTCAGAGACGCAAGAATGTCGGTGGCTTCACTGCCCAGCGTAAGCGTCGCATTCCCGTTTCCATCCACCGTTACGGGCATATCCTGCCAATTGACACTATTCAGAGTTTTTAATACCGGCAGGCTGCTGTAATTCATCTGTGACAAATAGTCCATACCCTGTTCTGAAAGGGTGCCGGTCAGCCCATAGGCGTAGAAATATTTAAAGGAATCCGATGGGCCTATATCAGCGTAAGCATTAAAGTCCTCCACATCGCCGTTATAGCTGTAGTAGCAAGATAATCCCGCCGATTCAGGACGATATTTGCCGTTCACCTTATAGGCTACGCAATCCGCCAGTGCATTAAGTACCGCCTGGGATGTATCTGGCAGCAGCACTAACGACTTTTCCGCGAGATTGCCCAGATCGGCCATATTGGTATACCCCTGTTCGCGAGTATTGCCGCCATAGTTTTCTACGCCGTTTGCAATCTTGGAAAAGTGGGCAAAAAAAGCCGAGTTTTCTGCCGCTGAGGCCAACGCCTCTTGGCCGAAATCATCGTAAGCGGTAATCAGATTGCCTACCTTTGAGAGATCTGTCACAGAAAGCGTGATATTATTCTCTGTGCCAGCCTCTTTACAGCCGTCTACATAGGAATCACAAATGACCTTTGCCAGATCTAGCGGTTCTATGGCGGGGTTCTGGGCAATCGCACCCATCCAACCGCTGTAATACCAGCCATTGCCCGGCTCAACCTCCTGCGAGGCTACCAGATATTTTCCGATATCCGAAAAGGTGTAAGCGACATCAACCGTTGCCATCAGGCAGGTATCAAAACCAATGATATCTACCGGTTGATTTTGCGGATTTTCTCCGAACACTTCTGTGAACGACTGATACATCTCGGCAAGGCTTAAGGAATCCATTTGGTAAAGCTCGTCAAATGCTGCGCCTGCCACCGAGCCGCCGCCGTGGTTCCATAATGTAACCGCCGTGTGCTTCGCCGGATAATTATCTTTTGCGAAAGCAAGAAAGTCCTTAAGCGTCTGGGCATCGCCCATATTTGCGGATGGTAGTTCTTCTACCAAATTCAACCCGTCTTGATCATAAACAAAACGTTGCAATGCAGTTGAACTGACCACATCATTCTGCCAGGCTGAAGCGCCGCCAGTTTGAATGACGATCTTAACGTTTTCGGGCAATTGCACTGCCATCATTTCTGCAAGGTCGTTGGTAGCGGCACCGTAGTTACTTTCAAGATCACTTCCGCACAGATACCAGTAAACTGCCCATTCAGTGTCGGTATCGACTGTTGCGAAGCTCGCAGAAGAAGTGCTACCCGATGGAGGGGTTTCCTGCGCATCACAAGCAGACAGGACAAATATGATAGAAAATGCCAAGAGTGCCGCTATGCACTTTTTCATCAAAGTACCTATATTCCTAACAGTTGCTTTTTCTTGGCGTCGAATTCTTCTCGGGTGATGATACCTTCCTCCATCAAGGATTTGTACTTTTTTATTTCCTCAATTGCATCGGCTGGTGGCGCAACAGATGTATGTACCGGTTGGGATACCGTGTTGCCCAACCCGACGGACTGCTCCGCTGCATTGGGGAACGCAACCGTCTTCAAGGCGCTGACCAGCTTCTCAATTTCCTGAATATTACGCTGATAAGCGTTGATAAAATCATTTACATCTGGGCGATCATTTGAAAATTTTGGACCTTCCATGTCACACCTTATAACATTCCAGTAAGGGTGTTCAAAATGCAGCTCAACATTAAATGCTTTGAATGGTTCAGGAACGTCAAAATACTGCCGCGGAGTCGTTCGACCGTCTTTGTCGTTATTAAGCTTATCAACAGCTCTGGCAAGTTGCTGGCTCATCATAAATTGAGTGATCTGCGGTGCCATCGCCATGGCGCGTTCCGGCACAGTGCTGGCATAACGGTGGATTCCATCCACTGAACCTTGGAATAAAAGGGAATTGTCTTCTTTAATGGTAAATGACTTGAGTTGATTGCCTTCAAAAACTGTTTTATCGGGATTTTTACTCATGCAAAAAAGTTTGTTTTCATAATCAAATATAATTTTTGTATCCCAAAGACCGAAGTCAATTCTTTCTGAGATAACAAACTTATCCTTTAACAACTGATTCTGATCGTAAAACGCCAGATATTCTTTAAACTCCTGCAAGGTTAACTGAACTTCCCTGTCAATATCCATGTCAATTTTATTATGGCAAGTATCACAGATATATTCACCCTCAATTTTGGATGGCAGTAGCCACGAAATTTTGCCACCGCAAATTGGACAAGGGGGTTTCTTAGAGAATAAGCCCATAACTGTCTCCTCCTAAAAAATAGTTTTAATTATCTTGAACCGCCACCTGAGCCGCCGCCAATAGACCCACCACCGCCACCAAAAGAAGCAAACCCACCGCCGCCACCGCTGCGCTTTTGCTGCATGCGCTGGCTTTCTGCTTGCTGCATATTGCGATAGAGCAGGTAATGATACGAATATGCGGTATACAGGCTCCGACTATATGTTGTAACCTCTGACGAGATAGCCGGATATAGCGCTTTAATTTGTTCTGCCACCTTGTCGGCAATACCAAAAAGCATGGCATAGGAAAGCAGCTCCCGCCAAATCGGCATCTCTTTGACACCGCGTTCAGCAATCAGCGAAAAATCCTCCAGATACTTTTTAAAACCCATCAGCTCACCAAGCTCTTTTACGCCTGCAGGCGTTAGATAAGCGAGTTTAGACGGCATATCCCACCGCTTAAAGCAATGCTTCTGCCCCAAATAAGCTCTGCCAGCGCTGTCACATTTGTTGATATAATTGCGCAGCAACTTGTCGTTCTTACTGGCAAAGCGCTCAAGTTCCTTCGCCTGCAAAATTCTGTCGGAGCCTGCGGCACTTTCCAGAACCGTATAAAAATATTCATCATATTCATTCATGGTACTGCTCTGAGTGCCTGAAAGCTGAAGATTAACAACCTCTGTGGTTTTACCCATAAATCCGACTTCCTGCTCAGAGACAGGGGAAAGACACCCTAAATCAATGAGTCGAAGCATACTCGTAGCAAGAATTACACCATCTTCACATACATCAAAAAATCTGCCCAGTGCATAGGTTGCATTGGTATCCCCTTCATTGGGAATATCTCTGAAATACTCAAACTGAGATTGAAGCTTTTTCCGCCTCTTTTCCGCACTTTTCTTTTGTAACCTTTGAATCAAAATAATCAATCCAATTGGAAATGCAACAGCAAACACAGTGACCATAAGCGCAATAAAGGTGGGCACTTCTTCCCCGTCACCTTCAGGTTTGTCATAATCACTGCCCTCAAATGCCCTTTGCCTCACTTCTTCAAAGCTGCCCGACTCCTGCCTTGAAGGGGCCAACACGCCCTTGTCAAAAGCAAACATTATCGTCACATGATTCTTTACCTCGATAGGTGTTTCGGTAAAGGCTATGATGCTACCGTTCTCAAACTGAACCTCTCCCGTATATCCGAA